>NZ_JBNDJH010000023.1:0-125979 GCF_050434865.1 Pseudomonas silensiensis | reverse complement strand
AGGGGCAAGAGCCCTTGGTTACTTGGGGCTTTTCCAAGTGACTCGCCGTAAGGGCGAAACCAATAGCGGCCGTTACCGCAGAAACGGATATGTACCCCGATCTAAGTGAACGGCATTCCGCACGGTACCGGAAATTTCAAACAGGCAACATCAAGGAGGCGATTAATGAGCTATACCCGCTAATCTCCCATCGCAGTTCTTCAGCACCGGAGGTTGGCAATGAAGCCCAGTCACTCACTTGCAGCTCTAATGATCACCGCAAGCCTTTTCGGCTGCACCACTTCATCCACCCCTGGAGTGAGCGTTCCTTTGGTGGCCACGCAGCAGAACACCGGTCAGATCGGCAATGTAACGTTGGCCGACTGGGGCAAAGAAACCGGGTTCAGTTTCTTCATCAGTGGTGCCCCAAGCGGATCGTCTCTGCCCTTGCGCCTCTACACCTTCATCAATAAAGGCAGCTGCCAGCAACCCGGGCCAGTCGCTTACGCCATGAATGATCGTGTCACCACCGAACGCCAGGCCATACGCGGCTGGGCTTTCTCAAGAAGCGCGCCTGTCGCAATGCCGGTCCTGCTTTCCGGTGAGTACTCCATCGTCGTGCGAAGTGCACCGGACAGTGGCAACGTCGATATTTTTTGCGGAGATATCAGGCAGAAAGGCTCAGGGAAATAGCCTCTCTTTCACGTCTCAATCACATCGTCCGCCCAACTGATGGCCGCAACAACGGTGGGGAAACCGATCGTGCTGGTCAGTGAAATCAGCGTGTGACGAATCTGCTCTGGCGTAGCACCCGCCTCCAGTGCTCGTCGGGTATGACTGTGCACCGCGCCCTCGGATCGGATGGCCGCTGCGGCACCGAGCTGGATCAACTGGACAACGATCTCTTCCAACGGGCCGGTATGACGCACCGCCGTACCCAAGGCCTCAACGGCAGCCAGGTAATCCGGGTACTGCTGTTCGAGACGCTGGTAGGTGTTGTGCACTTTCTTCTTTGTCATGTTGGTTTCCTCGCGTTGGAGGGCGATCAGTTCTCGCCTTGGCGCCCGAGTCATCAGGCTGCGATTTGCGAAACTTGCACACTGCAACAGTAGGCTACGCTTACAGCAGCTTATTGCACACGATGCTCGCGTCTGCAGGTTTTGGTTTGTTCTGGAGAGCGTCTGCAACAGCTATTTCAGACAGGCCCAAACAATTCACGCAGGACTACGTGATGACCGAACCCCTCCTCAGTTTTGATCAACTCAAGCGTGCTGCCGCCTCCGGCGAGATCGATACCGTTCTTGTTTGCATGGTCGACATGCAAGGCCGACTGGTCGGCAAGCGATTCCAGGTCGAGTTTTTCATCGACAGCGGCCATGAAGAAACCCACTGCTGCAATTACCTACTGGCCGACGACATCGACATGGAGCCGGTGCCGGGTTACGCCGCCGCCAGCTGGAGCAAAGGCTATGGCGACTTTGTGCTCAAGCCCGACATGTCCACCTTGCGCCGGGTGCCCTGGCTCGAATGCACGGCGCTGGTGCTCTGCGATGTGCTCGATCATCACCATCGGCGCGACCTGCCGCACAGCCCGCGGGCGATTCTGAAAAAGCAGGTCGAGCGACTGCGCGAGCGCGGCTACACCGGGATGTTCGCCTCGGAACTGGAGTTCTATCTGTTCGACGAGAGCTACGAAGCCATCCACGAGCGCAACTACCACAAGCCGAAAACGGCCGGTCACTACATCGAGGACTACAACATCCTGCAGACCACTCGCGAAGAGCCGGTGCTGCGGGCAATTCGCAAGCATCTGCAGGCCAGCGGCATTCCCGTGGAAAACTCCAAGGGTGAATGGGGGCCGGGCCAGGAAGAGATCAACATCCGTTATGCCGATGCGCTGACCATGGCCGACCACCACGTCATCATCAAGCACGCCTGCAAAGAGATCGCGCAACTGCAGGGCAAGGCGATCACGTTCATGGCCAAGTGGCGCTATGACGCCGCCGGTTCCAGCAGCCACATCCACAATTCGCTGTGGGACAAGAACGGTAAAAAGCCGCTGTTCTTCGACACCAAGGCTGAGTTTGGCATGTCGAAACTGATGCGCTCCTGGGTGGCTGGACAGCTCAAATACGCTAACGACATCACCTGTTTTCTCGCGCCCTACATCAATTCGTACAAGCGCTTTCAGGCCGGCACCTTTGCCCCGACCCGGGCAGTGTGGAGTCGTGACAATCGCACCGCAGGTTTCCGTTTGTGCGCAGAAGGCAGCAAATCCATCCGCATCGAATGCCGCATTGGCGGCGCCGACCTCAACCCCTATCTGGCCTTCGCCGCCTTGATCGCGGCGGGACTGGCCGGTATCGACGAGAAGCTCAGCCTCGCGCCGCCCTTCGAGGGCGATGCCTACGTCGACGAACACTTGCCTGAAGTCTCGAAGACCCTGCGCGAAGCCTGCGCCGCACTCCAGGGCTCGACCATGTTGCGCGAAGCGTTCGGCGATGAAGTGATCGACCACTACGTGCACACCGCCGAATGGGAGCAGAAAGAGTACGACCGGCGGATCACCGACTGGGAACTGCAGCGTGGTTTTGAGCGCTATTGAGACCGCCATCATGACTTCAACGATTCAACTCATCTCCCCGGTCGATGGCCGGGTCTATGCCGAACGCCGCTGCGCCGATGCAGCGCAAATCGACCAGGCGCTGGCGGCGGCCGAAGCTGCCCAGGCGCAATGGAAACGCCGGCCACTGAGCGAACGCGCCGCCTTCTGCAGCGCCGCGGTGGACGCGATGCTGGCCATGAAGGCTGAGATCGTGCCGGAACTGGCCTGGCAGATGGGCCGCCCGGTGCGTTTTGGCGCTGGCGAACTGCGCGGGTTCGAAGAGCGTGCCCGCCATATGATCGCCATTGCGCCTGAAGCGTTGGCAGCGCTTGAACCCACACCCATCGCCGGTTTTCGACGCTGTATCAAACGCGAACCGCTGGGTACGGTGCTGGTCATCGCCCCTTGGAACTACCCCTACCTGACGGCGGTGAATACGATTATCCCGGCGCTGATGGCCGGCAACAGTGTCATCCTCAAACACGCGTCGCAAACGCTGCTGGTGGGTGAACGGTTCGCCGAGGCGTTTCGCCGCGCGAATCTGCCCGAAGGGCTGTTCCAGAACCTGCTGCTCAGTCACGTTTATACCGGAGCGATCATTGCCTCTGGACGCGTGCAGCAAGTGAACTTCACCGGCTCGGTCGAAGCCGGCAAATCCATGGAACACGCAGCCGTCGGAGGCTTCCTCGGCGTGGGCCTGGAGCTCGGTGGCAAAGACCCGGCCTACGTCCGGGCAGACGCCAACCTGGAACACGCGGTGGAAAACCTGGTGGACGGCAGCTTCTTCAACTCCGGGCAAAGCTGTTGCGCGGTCGAGCGTATTTATGTCGATGAAAAAATCTACCCGGCGTTTGTCGAACGCTTCGTCGCGCTGACTCGCCAATACGTGCTGGGCAACCCGCTGGACGAAGCCACCACGCTCGGCCCGCTGGTGACACCGAGTGCCGCTGATTTCGTTCGCGGGCAGATCGCCGATGCACTGAACCAAGGCGCTCGGGCGCTGATCGATCCAAAAGGTTTTCCTGCCGACGCACCGGGCAGCGCCTACCTCGCGCCGCAAGTACTAGTGGATGTCACCCATCAAATGTCGGTGATGCGCGAGGAAAGCTTTGGTCCCGTGGTCGGCATCATGCCGGTGACCAGCGACGACGAAGCCATCGCCTTGATGAACGACAGTGAGTTCGGGCTCAGCGCCTCCATCTGGACGCAGGACCTTGCCGCCGCCGAACGCCTGGGCAACGAGATCGACACCGGTACCGTGTTCATGAACCGCTGCGATTACCTGGACCCGGCCCTGGCCTGGACCGGGGTGAAGAACAGCGGGCGCGGCGTCACGCTGTCGCGCCTGGGTTATGAAAATCTGACCCGCGCGAAATCCTTCCATTTGCGCCACGAGATCTGAGCCATGAGCCTGACCGCGAACTGGAATTACCCCACAAGCATCCGCTTCGGTGTCGGCCGCATCGCCGAGCTCGCCGAGATCTGCCGCAGTCAAGGGATCCAGCGACCATTGCTGGTCACCGACAGTGGCCTGGCGCGTGCCCCGATCACCATCGCAGCAGTGGACGCTTTGCGCGCCGCTGGCCTTGGCGTCGCGCTGTTTTGCGACCTTAAACCCAATCCGGTCGAAGCCAATCTGGCGGGCGGGCTCGACGCCTGGCGCGCCGGTAAACACGATGGCGTGGTCGCCTTCGGCGGCGGCAGTGGCCTGGACATGGGCAAGCTCATTGCGTTCATGAGCGGCCAAACCCGCCCGGTGTGGGATTTCGAAGACATCGGCGACTACTGGACCCGCGCCGACGAAGGCAGCATCGCCCCGATCATTGCGGTGCCGACCACGGCGGGCACCGGCTCCGAGGTGGGCCGTGCGGCGGTGATCATCGATGAGCGCACGCATACCAAACGCATCATCTTCCACCCGAAGATGATGCCGCGCGTGGTCATCAGCGACCCGGCGCTCACCGTCGGCATGCCGGCCAAGGTCACCGCCGGCACCGGCATGGATGCGTTTGCACATTGTCTGGAATCGTATTGCGCCCCCGGTTTTCACCCCATGGCCGAAGGGATTGCGGTGGAAGGCATGCGCCTGGTCGCCAATGCCCTGGTGCGAGCCGTACACACGCCCTCGGATCTGGAGGCGCGCGCGGAAATGCTCGCAGCAGCCGCGATGGGCGCTACCGCTTTTCAGAAAGGTCTGGGCGGGATGCACGCCCTCTCACATCCAGTGGGCGCCCTGTACGACACCCATCACGGCATGACCAACGCCACGTTCATGCCCTATGTCCTGAAATTCAATCGCCCGGCCATCGAGGAACGCATCACCCGCCTCGCGGCTTATTTGCGTCTGCCCTCGCCCGGCTTCGACAGTTTCCTGGCCTTCGTCCTCAAGTTGCGCAAGGACATCGGCGTGCCCCATACGCTGGTTGAGTTGGGGGTGGATGATCGGCAGGCCGACCTGATCGCGGACATGGCGATTGTCGACCCTTGCGCCGGCGGCAACCCGCTGCCATTGACCCGAAATGGCGCGGCAGAAATTTTCGAAGCGGCGTACCACGGCCGTCTATAGAGCAGTTGCCTGTCCATGGCCAAGGTGCGAACGCGCTGCATGGGCGGGATTTATCCGCAAGAAACAGGAGCAGTACGACAAGGGGTTGAAGGCCAGCCCATCCGGCCACGTAAAACCCGGATGGATGCGTATCAAAACCTGAGGGGCACACAACATGAAGCCAGCAAGCCAGCCCGGCACGAGCGCGCCGCAAGACGATGACGTCAAGGTGCTGCACAGCATGGGCTATGCCCAGCAGCTCTCGCGACGCATGGGCGTTTTCTCCAACTTTGCCATTTCCTTTTCGATCATCTGCATCCTCTCGGGTGGTATCAACTCACTCGCTCAGGGCACCTCGGGTGCAGGCGGTGCGTCAATCGGCATCGGCTGGCCGATCGGTTGCCTGATCTCCGGGGTGTTCGCCATGGCCATGGCGCAGATTTCCTCGGCCTACCCCACCGCTGGCGGCCTCTATCACTGGGGTTCGATTCTCGGTAACCGCTTCACCGGATGGCTGACCGCGTGGTTCAATTTGCTCGGGCTGGTCACCGTGCTCGGTGCGATCAACGTCGGCACCTATTACTTCTTTTTCGGCGCCTTCGGACCGGCCCTGGGCATGGAGGACACCACCACGGTGAGGGTGATTTTCCTGGCGATCCTGACCGGCCTCCAGGCCTTGTGTAACCACCTGGGTATCGGCCTGACCGCGAAGCTCACCGACTTCTCGGGGTATCTGATCTTCGCCACGGCGCTCGCGCTGACCATCGTCTGCCTGATCTCTGCTCCCAGTTATGAGTTCGCCCGGTTATGGACCTTCAGCAACTATTCCGGCGAGGCTGGCGGCAGCGTTTGGCCACAGGTCTCGAACGGCTGGATTTTCATGCTCGGCCTGCTCTTGCCGATCTACACCATCACCGGCTATGACGCCTCTGCGCATACCTCGGAAGAGACCCGAAATGCTGCCATGTCGGTGCCACGCGGGATGGTCATGTCGGTGGTCTGGTCGCTGCTGTTCGGCTGGGTGATGCTCAGCGCGTTCGTATTGATGCTGCCGAACATGGATGACGCGGCCAAGCAAGGCTGGAACGTGTTTTTCTGGGCCATGAACACACAAGTCAACCCAACGTTGAAGCTCGCACTGTACGTGGCGATATTCATTTCGCAGGTCCTCTGTGGGCTGGCGACGGTGACCTCGGTTTCACGCATGATCTTCGCCTTCTCCCGGGATGGCGGCTTGCCCTGCTCGAAAGCGCTGGCCTCGGTCTCGCCGACATTCCGTAGCCCGGTGGCGGCGATCTGGACCGGTGCCACCCTCGCGGTATTGTTCGACTGGGGATCGTCGGTGATATCCGTCGGTGCAACGCCGGTCTACACCATCGTGGTGTCTTGCACGGTGATCTTCCTATTCTTCTCCTTCGTCATCCCTATCGTGCTAGGCCTGTTTACCTTCGGGACGTCGAAGTGGCCAACCATGGGGCCGTGGAACATGGGGCGTTTCTGGTACACCGTGTTTGCCCTGCTCTCGGTCCTCTCGATGGTGATCATTTTCGTCATCGGCATTCAGCCACCGAACGATTGGGCGCTGTACATCACCATCGGCTTTCTGGTGCTGACGGCCATCGTCTGGTTCGGTTTTGAAGCTCGCCGCTTCCAGGGTCCGCCGATTGGCGACATGATCGTCAAGCGTCAGGCTGAAATTGCCGCTGCTGAAGAGGCGTTGAATAAACGGGCTGGAAGTTGATCGCTACAGATGAGTAACCTGTGGCGAGGGAGCTTGCTCCCGCGGGGCAAGCGCAAGTTTCAGGTCATAGGGTTGGCCCGACTTGAGCACGCCATAAACGAAGTGCAGTAGCTTGCGCAAAGCGGCACAGATGATCTGCTTGGGGGCCTTGCCGTTGACCTTCAAACGATCCTTCATGGCCCTGATCGCCTTGTTATGCTCCAGCTAGAGCGGTTTGCCCAGCGCAGCATCGATCATGTGACGCACGCCCCGCAGTACCTGGGCTGACACCTCCGGCCTGGCCTTCGCCGTGGCGCGCGCAACCGAGAGGGCGCCCACCATTGCCGCAACGATGCCCATGGCGGTGCCAAGCGCGTCGACGCCGGGATTGTTGGCGGCGACCCTGCGCTCAAACGCCCGCACCAGCACCATGTAACCTTCGGTAAACGTTGCGCTGATCGCAATATCCTGGCGGCCGATTTCGCTGGCGGACGCGGCCATTGCGCAGTGCTCGGCGTAGTCGTCGCGCTTATCGACGGATAGATAATCGGACAGAAAACGCTCCAGGTCCGGCTCGCCATCGACCGTGCCCGTGTAGAGCTTGGCATTCCCCTGCTCCAGGCTCCACGCCAGCGCCTCGGCCGCCAGCACGTCCTTGGATGGGAAATGTGCGTACAGCGCACCATGGGTCAAACCAGCCGACTTGCTGATTTCGGCAACGCCCACCCCGTCGATCCCTTTCTGTCGAAACAGGCGACTCGCCGTCTCCAGCAGTGCGGCGCGATTGGCTTCTGATTTTTCTTTCGAGATTTTCATAATGAGGCTCCTCTGCGCTCACTCTCGCACATTATGGTTGCACTCACAATGAACGAAAACCCTATTCCTACAAGGCATTATTACGTAAATAATATTTGTATTGACTTTAATAAACGCGACCACCATTATTAATTCAATGATTGCGATCGCAATCTTACAGGGCGAAAGCCCCTCCAACCCAGAGCACACCCTCATGAAAATAAAAAATTCCGTTGCCTTCGTTACCGGCGCCAACCGTGGCCTCGGCCTGGCGTTCGCAAAAGAGCTCGTGGCCCGTGGCGCGAGCAAGGTGTATGCCGGGGTGCGCAATCCCGAAGGCGTCAACATTCCGGGCGTGATCGCCATTCGTCTTGACGTCAGCGACCCGGCATCGGTTGCCGCGGCGGTGGCCCAAGCGGGCGACGTGACGCTGCTGGTCAACAATGCAGGCATTGCCCGCTTGCTGCCATCGATGCTTGATCCTGGCCTGGTGGAAGCCGCTCGCGAAATCTTCGAAACCAATTACTACGGCGTCATGCACGTCAGCCTGGCCTTCGCTCCCGTGCTTAAAGCCAACGGCGGCGGCGCGATCGTCAACGTACTGTCGGATGCGACCTGGGTCGCTGCGCCTTTCCTGTCCGCTTACGCGGCATCGAAAGCGGCAGCGTGGAGCTTCACCAACTCGTTGCGGATCGAACTCCACGGCCAGGGAACCATCGTGCAAGGCCTGCACGTGGGCTTCATCGACACCGACCTGACCCACGGTTTTGACGTGCCAAAAGTCCAGCCTTCCGAAGTCGTGATCCAGTCGCTGGACGGCGTGGAAGCAGGCTTGAAAGAAGTGCTCGCAGACGAAGGGACACGCGCTATAAAGGCCAGCCTGTCTACTGGGCAAGCGGCTTACCTGAATCCCGAAACCGTCGCATAAGGAGCACACCATGCACCTCTTCCAGCGGCTGGCCCTCGGGGCTACCTTCTTTGCCATCGCGGTCAGCGGCGCCATTGCGGCGTCAGCGGCCACGCATAACAGCGCACCCAATCAATTCGTCGAAGCTGACGGTGTGCGTTATGCCTATCGCCACTTCGGGACGGAGACTGGTGTTCCTGTCATCTTGCTACAGCACTTTCGCGGCAATATGGATTACTGGGACCCGGCACTGACCGATGGCCTGGCAAAGCAGCGCCCGGTCTACCTGTTCGACAATGCCGGCGTGGGCCTTAGCAGCGGTGAAACACCCGATTCATTCGAAGGCATGGCCGACCACGTTGCCGCATTTGCCCGCGCCCGCGGGTTGACGCAGGTCGACGTGCTTGGCTTTTCAATCGGCGGCATGGTGGCGCAGGAAGTTGCGTTGCGTCATCCGCAACTGGTGCGCCGGCTGATCCTGGCGGGAACGTCGCCGCGTGGCGGGGTCGCGGGACATGATCCACGGGTTCCGGGGATCGCGCTGCGCGAATCGATCGCCACGCAGGAAGAGACCGCTTACCTGTTCTTCGATCCCGCGCCGGCAAGCCAGCAGGCGGCCCGGGAATTCTGGGATAGGCGCCACCAGCGCACGGAAGGCCTCGACAAGCTCAGTTCGATGAAGGTCATCGCGGCCCAAGGGGCGGCGCTGGGAAAATGGAGCATTCCCGGTGACGGCACTTTTTCGCAATTGAGCAAGATTACCCAACCAACCCTGGTGGTCAACGGCAGCAACGACGTGATGGTGCCCACCGAGAATTCCTACACGCTGCAACAGCATATTCCGAACGCCAAGTTGCTCATCTATCCAAGCTCGGGGCACGGGGCATTGTTCCAATATGCCAACGATTTCGTGCAGCAAGCCAACACCTTTCTGAACTAGGTCGGATCGCATCGCTTTCGAAAACCCTTTGAGCGACACGCCGTCGCGGTAAGGAAATCCAATGTAGGCCCTTGTTTTATCGCCCCCATCCCCCTGGAGTACGACCATGTCAGCAGTATCGTTTGCGGCGTTCCGGCGCTGCCTGTTAGCTGTTTCAGCAACCGCAGGTGCCCTCGCACTGGTCGCCCTCGTTTCGCCAACTTACGCCCGGGCCAGTACGACGCCGGAGGTCACCGCGACCGTCGAGAAGGACAGCGCGATTCGTCCGTTCAAGGTCAACATTCCTGAAGACGCGGTGGCCGATCTGCGCAAACGCGTATTGACAACCCGTTGGCCCGACCGCGAAACGGTCAACGATCAATCCCAGGGCGTGCAACTGGCCAAACTCCAGGCACTCGTCGGTTATTGGGGTACGCAATACGACTGGCGCAAGGTTGAAAAACAACTCAATGCGCTGCCGATGTTCGTGACCAAAATCGACGGCCTCGACATCCAGTTCATCCACGTCAAATCGAAACATCCCAACGCCCTGCCGCTGCTGCTCACCCATGGCTGGCCCGGTTCGATTCTGGAACTGACCAAAGCCATCGGCCCGTTGACCGACCCGACTGCCCACGGCGGTCGTGCCGAAGATGCCTTTGACGTGATCATTCCCTCGATGCCTGGCTATGGTTTCTCGCAGAGACCCATCGACGGCGGCTGGGGTCCTGACCGTATCGGCGTGGCGTGGGATGTGTTGATCAAGCGCCTGGGCTATAAGCGCTACGTGTCGCAAGGTGGCGACTGGGGATCGGTGATCGCCGACGCCATGGGACGCCAGGCACCGCCCGGTTTGCTGGGGATCCACGTGAACATGCCGGCCACCGTACCTGCTGATGTCGCCAAGGCGATCAACGACGGCACCCCGCCACCCGCCGGCCTGTCGGCCAAGGAGACAGCGGCCTATGAGTCGCTGAAAATCTTCTTCAGCAAAAATGCGGCTTACGGTGCAATGATGAGCACCCGCCCACAAACCGTCGGCTACGGTTTGTCGGATTCACCCGCAGGCCTGGCTGCGTGGATGTTCGATAAATTCAACCAGTGGACCTACAGCGGCGGCGACGCGGAAAAGTCCCTTACCAAGGACGAGATACTCGACGGCATTTCACTCTATTGGCTGACCAACAGCGCCATCTCCTCCGCTCGCCTGTATTGGGAAAACAACACCAACAACTTCAATGCCGTTGAACAGAAGACCCGGGAGATCAAGATCCCTGTCGCGGTGACCGTGTTCCCTGGCGAAATCTACCAGGCGCCGAAAACCTGGACCGAGCGCGCCTATCCCAACCTGATCTATTTCAACGAAGTGGATAAGGGCGGCCATTTCGCGGCATGGGAACAACCCGAGTTGTTCGCCAAAGAGCTGCGCGCAGCCTTCCGCACCCTGCGCTAAGTATTGCGTTGCATTGGCCTGCCCATTGTCCTGATGGGCAGGTCGTACCACCGATTTCCGTCCGCCATGAGGCATGCAATGGATCTGAAGTTCAGTCACGTCGACGTACTGGTCAAGAATCTCGAAGAAGCCTGTGCGTACTACGCGCAGATACTTAGAGCCAGGATCTCCAAGACGCTCGTCTGGGAACGGGGTGGTCTTCACGTGCGCTACGCGATTGCGCTGATCGGCCAAGAGCGTTTCATGCTGGTGCAGCCGTTGGCGGGGAACCTGAAGGAGCTGCTGGACTCCTCGGGCGAGGGGATGATTTATCGCCACTGCTACTCGACACCGGACATCGAGAAGGCCTATGACGAACTGATGGTCGCCGGTGTTCAGCCAGAAGACGAAAACGGAAAGCCATTGGCCCGCGCAAACCTGCAATCCCCGTCAGGGGCTCGCATCATCTGGTTGCCCAAGCGCTTCGGGCACTTCTCTATCGAGATCCTGGAGGACAAAGCGCTGGAGGCATTTATCGAGGCTGCATTTGCCTGAGAGATGTGGCGACCGGTTGAATCCATAGCCAATAGCGGTCATCCGCCTGATGACATTCGTACACCGAGCAAGACATATCCCGCTTGTGAGAAGGAACAGTCGTCCCTAGGGCGACGGAGTACGACTAGTACTCATGATTCAATCGAACCGCCCGCTGGTACAACTTGCCCTCGTCCACGGGTAACCGCAATTACGGCAAAGCCATCGCCTTCAAGAAAAGATCCCTCATCCCAACCGATAAATTGACCACCGAAGTAGCCTTGCGAGGCTCCACATCTTCTTTTCCGACGCACGACCTGTCCTTTTAGAATTACTCGTTCATCTTTCACTCATTGCTGCCGATGCCTCTAGCTTAGGGCATAGGAGCAATACAGATGAGAAACAACCAACCGGTTACGCAGCGCGAGGTTGCCCTTGGACCTCAACAAAAACTCATCTCGACAACGGATGCACGAGGCGTCATCACGTACTGCAATGACGCCTTCGTTGATATCAGCGGTTTCAACAAATCCGACCTGATCGGCGCGCCTCAAAACATCGTTCGTCACCCCGACGTACCCTCCGCCATCTTTGCCCATATGTGGGGCGCGCTGAAGCAAGGCAAGCCGTGGATGGGCATCGTCAAGAACCGCTCAAAAAACGGCGACCACTACTGGGTCAACGCCTACGTCACGCCGATTTTCGAAGGACGTGAGGTCGTTGGCTATGAATCGGTCAGGGTCAAGCCGACAGCCGAGCAGATCCGCCGCGCCGAAGCTGTCTATAAACGCATCAGCCTCGGAAAATCAGCCGTCCCAGGCAGCGATCAATGGCAACCCGCCCTGCTCGCCTGGTTGCCTGTTGTGACGATCGGGTTGGTCGGAACGCTGGGCGGTATGTTCCTCAGCGCGCCTGAAGCGTTCATTTTGGCTGTCGGGGTATCGATTCCCATCGGGTTGCTTGTGTCCCGCCGGCAAAACCGCGGGGCGCTGCATCTGCTGGAAATGGCTGAGGCCTCTACCTCCGACTCGTTGCTGGCTAAAATGTACAGCGATGAACGCGGTCCTCAGGCACGCCTTGAAACGGCGTTTGTCAGTCAGGCGTCCCGGCTCAAGACCTGCCTCACTCGGCTACAAGACACGGCAGAGCAACTGACCAGTCTGGCAGGGAGATCCGATGGCCTCGCCGCCGATAGCTCTCTTGGACTGGACCGCCAACGGGTCGAGACCGAGCAGGTGTCGGCCGCAGTCAATCAAATGGCGGCCACCACGCAGGAGGTCGCCAGCCATGTCCAGCGCACTGCCGACGCTACTCAAGAAGCCAATGTGCTGACCGGACGTGGACGCGAGGTGGCCCGAGACACTCGAGAAGCCATTCAGCGCCTCTCTGTCGTGGTGGGCGAGACAGGGCTGACGGTGGCGCAGTTAGCCAAGGACAGCCATGAAATCGGGACGGTGGTGGATGTCATCAAAGGCATTGCCGATCAGACTAACCTGCTGGCGCTGAACGCAGCCATCGAAGCCGCGCGGGCGGGCGACATGGGTCGAGGCTTCGCGGTAGTCGCTGATGAAGTGCGTCAGCTGGCACAGCGCACGACTCAGTCCACAATCCAGATCCATGACCTGATTTCCAAGTTGCAGGTCTCATCCGGCAATGCGGTTAAAACCATGGAAAGCGGACATCGACAGGCCGAAGAAGGCGTGGCGTGGGTGCTTGAGGCAGACAAGGCATTAGTCGGTATCAGTGAGGCCGTCGCGAACATCACGGACATGACGACCCAGATAGCCGCTGCGACCGAAGAGCAAACCGCCGTGGCCGAGGAAATCAGCCGCAATATCACGACCATTGCTAATCTGGCGGACCAAACATCTGAACAAGCCAGGCATTCGGCAGAGTTGAGCAAGGAATTGACCCAGACCGCTAAAACTCAGTATTCATTGGTCGAGCGATTTAACCGATAATCCATCCACTTTGTTAAAAAAGCCCGCCCCGGCGGGCTTTCAATTCCGGGCCCTGCTCGAACACAAGCGGATTCACGCTCTGGATATTCCCGACAACTTTCGCTACATGGATCCTGAGTGGGTGGTCATGCTCGAAGACGCAGTGAAGCCCTGTCTCACTGCCCAGGCTTCGTGCGCAAACCACTGCCATCATTCAAGAACTGACAAGCCGAGTAGAAAACATGAATCGCCAAAAAAAAATAAAGCAGTTATTAAAGGCTCACGCCAAAAAGGCCAGTGCCAAATTAGCACCGGCAAACAAGTCCAAATACATTAGTAAAGCTGACCGATTGAAACTGGCTGCTGAACCCGGTCTGGACCCGATCACTCCCCCTGAGAGCTGATCCATCGAAACCAGAATCTTTGGAGGTATCGCGTGCGCCCTTTGTGCCCAATCAAACCTCCGTCCTTCTCGATGCCATTTCCAGTCCGTCTGCCACGAAGGCTCGCGCGGACCTGTCTGCCATGGGCCCTGTGCCTGAGCATTGTCGCGCCCGGCATGGTCGCTGCAGAGACACGCCCTGAGAACATGGTTTATCTGCGTACGATTGATCCGGGCATCGAGCAAGACATTCGCTATGCCAGCGCTCACAACTTCACCGGCCACCCGCTCGACGGTTACGACGCGGCGCAATGCCTGTTATCGCTGGACGCCGCCAAGGCCCTCGCTCGGGTACAAACGGCGTTGCGTGCGCAAGGCTACGGTTTGAAGGTGTTTGACTGTTATCGGCCCAGCCGTGCCGTTGCCGATATGGGGCGTTTCGCGACGGAACCCGGCGACCCACGCAAGGCCGAGTTCTATCCGCGCGTGGACAAGCAGGACTTCTGGCGCCTGGGTTACGTGGCCCGGGTGTCGGGCCACTCCAAAGGCTCAACCGTGGACCTGACACTGACCGGCCCGGATGCCCTGCCCGCCGATACCTGGACGCCTTCAGCCGGGCAAGTCGATTGCACGGCCGCCTATGGCCAGCGTTGGCGCGATGGCGCACTCGACATGGGCACTGGTTTCGATTGCTTCGATGAGCGAGCGCATACCGACAACCCGACGATCAGCGCTGCCGCCAGGGACAATCGCCAGAAGCTCAGCACGGCCATGGAGAAAGAAGGGTTTACCGGGTACGCGAAGGAGTGGTGGCACTTCACCTACAACGGCGAAGGTTCGCCGAAGAACGTCATGGACTTCCCCATCACGCCGCTGGGGACACGCGATGTACTCGACACCGCCAATCAGCTGATTGTGGTCACCACAAAAAACTGGACTGACATTCAGGGCACGGCCCAGCGCTATGAACGGCAGGGCAACACCTTTCGAAAATACGAAGCGCCGTTTCCGGTGGTGGTCGGCAAGAGCGGGCTGGCGTGGGGCAAGGGTCTTGGCAGCGTTGAGCAACGCGAAGGTCCGATCAAACGTGAAGGCGATGGAAAAGCGCCAGCCGGGGTATTCAAACTGGGGACGGCGTTTGGCTACGACAGCACGGCCGACACCCGACTGCCTTACCTGGCGCTGACCCCGACCATCGAATGCGTGGATGACAGCCATTCCGCCCGCTATAACGAGCTGGTCAATGGCGCGACTGTTTCGAAAGACTGGAACAGCTCCGAACGTATGCGTCGCGATGACGACACGTATCGAAAAGGCATTTTCATCGAGCACAATACGCCGGCGTCCCCCGCCTCGGGCTCGTGCATTTTCTTCCACATCTGGCGCGGTCCCACCTCGCCGACACTGGGTTGCACCGCCATGGATCAAGCGGATATTTCTCGCTTGTTCAATTGGCTGGACCCTCGCCAGTCCCCGCTGCTGCTTCAAATGCCCGAAGCGGAATATGAGCAACTCCGCGAAAGCTGGAGCCTTCCCGAACGTTGATACAACACCGTTACGCAGGCTGTTACTTCCTGATCCGCACCGGCACCAATGCCCCTCCTGACTGTAACGCCAAGACACTTCGCCGCGCTGCGCGACCCGCCTATCGTGAAGCCGTCAATGTGCTTACAGGGTCGTGACAGCGCCGGATTCGAAGCCCGCTGCCCATTGATTGTCCAACACTCAACCAAGGAAGAGGGAAACCATGAGTCAGTCAAACGCAGTCAGCAAACAAAGCGAGCAACTGCACAAAGACGTGCAAGAGGCTTTCAAGTCGTTCCAGAGTGTCGCCCCAACGGCCCTGAAAACCACCGACTACAGCAAGGTGCTGACGTCGACCCTGGCGGCCACCCAAAAGTCGGTCAAGATCCAGATCGCCGCCGCTGATCTGACCCTGCTCAAACAATCAGGCTACAAGCTGTGCTTTGCCAAAAAGGTCGGCAATGAAGCTTACAACGTGGTCTGGCAGTCCTACGTTCAGTACCTGAGCAACAGCACGTTCAGCTGGACGCCCCAGTATCAGTTATTCGGTGCCAACTCTTTCCAGGCCAACGTGCAGGTGGATGTGTCGACCAACCTCGTCAATATCGGGTTGGGCCAACAGTCGATACTCGACAATGCCGGCCTGTTGGGCTCGGCGACGAGCGGTGGCCCCGACACCTCCATCACCCTGGTGAACAACTACGGTGCGATCCACCCCGGCCTCAGCCAATTGTCCACGGGCATCGATGGCAAGCAGATCAGCACGCCCATCTACGTGGCCTCGGCACAAGTCGTCACCGGCCAGACCGTGCTAACCCCCGTCGAGACTATTCTGGTGTGGTTCGAACAGAACGTGCAGACCAGCACCATGTTCAGCACCTCACGCTCGCAATCCATCGAAATCGACCTGACCTTCGATAACAGTGCAACCCGCCTCTACTCAGGCGGTAGCTGGACGGTCGTGTAACGTCAGCCTCCAGGGGCAACCTTGTGGTTGCCCCTCTGTTCATCAATCGTCACTGCCACCCCGGGCGAAATAGCCCGTCAACGACTGACAGATCGACTCGGCCAGGTCTTCCTGAGTGGCAATGCCATACGGTCGATTGCGATCAAACTGCGCTGACCAGCGAATGCGGCCCTGAGCGACATCAATCAAGCGTACCGAAGTCCGGACACGGGCCGGTTCCACCCGCACGCTGCCTTCCAGGAAATAGCTGCCGCGCCCGCCCCGCCCCAGGTCCGGTGCTTTTACGCTGCTTCGCGGCACCTTCATCAGCACATGGTTCGCAGGCGTTTGCGCCTGTTCGAACGACTCGAACAGCCTGCAACTCAACTCTTCGCACAAGCCCTGGGTAAAGTCGTCGCCGTCGCGGGTGATGCAGGTAAACGGCTGGAGTTGCAGGACAGGATGGCGAATAGCGATGCCTTTGAGTCTGAGTCGCTGGTACGCCAGCCGATAACAACCGGCCGGCAGGCTCAGGCGCACCGGATCCTGTTGGCCAAACGTGGCGTAATGACTGGCGAGTTTGCGCCGCAACCGGCCTATCTGCACCCGCACCACTGGATCATCACCGGTGCTATAGACCGCCGGATCACGGCGAAACACCGCGATGCCGATGGCGTGTTCGGTAAGAGGGATGTCCGAAAACTGAAGGTCGTATTCGACCAGAAAGCGCAGCAGGCTGCCCATCCGCCGGGACTTGGCAAACAATGGGCTGGCCAATAACTGCGCGAGCACCCGCTCCACCTCTTCCCGAGCGAGAGGCTCGGGAACGATGTCCGCACTCGAATTAACACTGTGCCTGGTCACAACTGCCTGCCTACTTGCAGGTTGCCGCCTGTCGCCCGCCACCTCAATGGCCATGAACGACTCGAGCGCTGCCAGAACGTAGCGTAGCAGTTGCCATCGGATCGGGAAGATATTGCAGTGGCTGGAAGTCCTGGCCATCGCCGAAGGAACACTCAGTGCAAATTCGTATACCATATCTGCAATTCAATCCTAACGATCACGACCGTGGCCCTGACAAAACTCAACGCTCCCGACCTTGGCAATTCGCCTTCGACGTCGGAAATCATCACCCGTCATCTGCGTGACGCCATCGTCGCCGGGCATTTCGCCGAGGACGAGCCGATTCGCCAGGACGATATCGCCCGCCAGTTCAACGTCAGCAAGATTCCGGTGCGCGAAGCCCTCAAGCGCCTGGAGGCCGAAGGCCTGGTGATGTTCCAGCGCAATCGCGGGGCGATGGTCACCCGGGTGTCCGATGCAGAACTGGCGCAGATGTTCGAAGTGCGCATGCTGCTCGAAGACAAGGTGCTGCGCCTGGCCATTCCCAACATGACCGAAGAAACCTTCGCTCGCGCCGAGCGCATCTGCCAGGAGTTCATCGGCGAAGATGACGTGGGACGCTGGGCCGAGCTCAACTGGGAACTGCACGCTTGTCTCTACGAACCGGCACAACGACCGTTTCTGGTCGGCCTGATCCGCTCGGTCAACGACAAGCTGGAGCGCTACCTGCGCATGCAGATGAGCCTGTCGGCCGGCAAGGAACGCGCCGATCACGAACACCGGGAAATCCTTGCGGCCTGCCGCGCCGGTGACGTGGACCTGGCGGTGAAGTTGCTCGACGAGCATATTGCCGGCGTCTGCAAGACCCTGTTCGAACACCTGCCTCATAGCCACTGACCCCTCACCGCACTGTGCCGATTTCGTCATCGGCACTGGCTAAAACCATCAAGCCGGCAAGCCCCCGCACAGGCCACTCTTTTGTTCACTCATCTGAACGGGCGTGGCCAACTTATGAAACGCATCACCGTGATCGACTCCCACACCGGCGGCGAACCGACCCGTCTGGTGACCGCCGGTTTTCCTGACCTGGGCACCGGCAGCATGGCCGAACGTCGACAGCGGCTGGCCGAACAGCATGATCAATGGCGCGCTGCCTGCGTGCTGGAACCACGGGGCAGTGATGTGCTGGTCGGCGCCCTGCTCTGTGAGCCGGTAGACCCGAACGCCTGTGCCGGCGTGATTTTCTTCAACAACAGCGGTTACCTCGGCATGTGCGGTCACGGCACCATCGGCCTGGTGGCCTCACTGGCGCATCTGGGCAAGATCGGCCCAGGGGTGCACAGCATCGAAACCCCGGTGGGCACGGTGCAAGCGACGCTGCACGAAGACCATTCGGTGAGCGTGCGCAACGTGCCGGCTTACCGTTACCGCAAAGCGCTGTCGCTGCAAGTGCCGGGGATCGGTCAAGTGACCGGCGATGTTGCCTGGGGTGGGAACTGGTTTTTCCTGATTGCCGACCATGGCCTGCGCGTTGCGGGCGATAACCTCGATACGCTGACCGCCTACACCTTCGCCGTGCAGCAGGCACTGGAGGCTCAGGGTATTCGCGGCGAAGACGGCGGGTTGATCGACCATGTCGAGCTGTTCGCCGATGACGAAAAGGCCGACAGCCGCAACTTCGTCCTCTGCCCCGGCAAGGCCTACGACCGCTCGCCCTGCGGCACCGGCACCAGCGCCAAACTGGCGTGCCTGGCGGCCGACGACAAGTTGCAGCCGGGACAGATCTGGCGTCAGGCCAGTGTCATCGGCAGCGAGTTCGAGGGTTCCTACGAACTTCAGGGCGAGCGCATTGTGCCGACCATTCGCGGCCGCGCGTTTATCAGCGCCGAAGCCAGCCTGATCATCGAGCAGGACGACCCGTTCGCCTGGGGCATTCGCCCGTGAACGAGGGCCGGGTGGCCGATGTGATCGTGATTGGCGCCGGCATCATCGGCGCCGCCTGTGCCCAGGCGTTGGCGGGGCGCGGCTTGCGCGTGCTGGTACTGGACGCCGGCCTGCCCGGCGCTACGGCGGCGGGCATGGGCCACTTGCTGGTCCTCGACGACAACCCGGCCGAACTGGCCCTCAGTCAATATTCCCTGCAACGCTGGCGCGAACTGGCGCCGGCCCTGCCCGACGGCTGTGCCTACCGTCGCAACGGCACCCTCTGGCTCGCCGCCAATGCTGAAGAAATGGCCGTCGCCCACAGCAAATACCTGAACTTGCAGGCCCAAGGCGTGGCGTGCGAGTTGATCTCGCGCAGTGCCTTGCACCAACGCGAACCGGAACTGCGCGAGGGCCTGGAAGGCGGATTGCTGATCAATGGCGACGGCATTCTTTACGCACCGGCGACCGCCAATTGGATGCTCGACACACCGAACATCAGCCAGCGCCGGGCGCGGGTCAGCGAAGTCGATGGCAACCGCGTGCGACTCGACGACGGCCACTGGCTGAGCGCCGATGCGGTGATTCTCGCCAACGGCGTCCAGGCCAACGAGCTGTGCCCGGAATTACCAATCGAACCGAAGAAAGGCCACTTGCTGATCACCGACCGCTACCCCGGCAAGGTCACCCACACCTTGGTGGAACTCGGTTACGTCACCAGCGCCCACAACGCCACCGGCCCATCGACGGCGTGCAACATTCAGCCCCGACCCACCGGACAGTTGTTCATCGGCGCCTCGCGACAATTCGGCACCACTGACCCGCAGGTCGAGGGCTGGATGCTGGCGAAAATGCTCCGGCGTGCCGCCGACTACATGCCGGGTCTGACTCAGCTCAACGGCATCCGCGCCTGGACCGGTTTTCGCGCGGCCAGCCCCGACGGCTTGCCGCTGGTGGGTCAGCACCCGCAACGCAAAGGCTTATGGCTGGCGGTCGGTCACGAGGGCCTCGGCGTGACGACCGCCCCCGGCACCGCCGACTTGCTGGTCGCGCAACTGTTCGACGAAACGCCGCCACTGGCCGCACAACCGTATCTGCCGCAACGTTTTCTCGGAGAGCCCGTTTATGCCTGAATTGATGCTGGACGGACGTGCCCTGCGGGTTGCCGAGGGCACCAGCGTCGCGGCTGCCCTGGCCTTGGGCGGCGATGGCTGCACGCGCACATCGGTCAGCGGCCAACGCCGCGCACCGCTGTGCGGCATGGGTATTTGCCAGGAATGCAGGGTGACCATCGACGGTCGCCGGCGCCTGGCGTGCCAGACGCTGTGCCGTGACGGCATGCACGTGGAGACTCAAGCATGAGCGAATACGCCGACCTGCTGATCATCGGTGCCGGGCCCGCCGGCATGGCCGCTGCGCTCGCTGCGGCGCCAAGCGGTGCGCGCATCGTCCTGCTCGATGACAACCCGCTGCCGGGCGGGCAAATCTGGCGTGACGGGCCTCAAGCCAAGCTGCCGAACCCGGCACGTCAGATGCGCGATCGGCTGGAGGCGTGCAGCAACATTCGCCGCCACTCCGGCACGCGGGTGATTGCCTGCGCCGGGCCGAAACAACTGCTGGTCGAAGACGCCGATCGAGGCTGGGTGATTGGCTACGACAAACTGATTCTGTGTACCGGCGCCCGCGAGTTGCTGCTGCCCTTCCCCGGCTGGACACTGCCCGGCGTGACGGGCGCGGGTGGCCTCCAGGCATTGATCAAGGGCGGGCTGCCGGTGCAGGACGAACGCATTGTGATTGCCGGCAGCGGACCGTTACTGCTCGCCAGCGCCGCCACCGCAAAACACAACGGCGCCCGGGTGCTACGCATTGCCGAGCAGGCCTGCGCAGCCGCCGTCGGCGGTTTCGCCGCGCAACTGCCACGCTGGCCCAACAAACTGATGCAGTCGGTCACGTTGTTCGACCGCCATTACCGTACCGGGACCCATGTACTGGCCGCCCTGGGCAATGAGCGGCTGGAAGGTGTGCGCCTGCAACAGCAAGGGAAAATCGTCGAACTGGAATGTGATCGCCTGGCCTGTGGCTTCGGTCTGATCCCCAATAGCCAACTCGGCCAAGCCCTGGGCTGCGAACTCGATGGCCAGGCAATCGCCGTCGATGCCTGGCAGGCCACTCGCCGCGCCGATCTCTACGCGGCGGGTGAATGCACCGGTTTCGGTGGCAGTGAACTGGCCTTGGTCGAAGGCGCCATCGCTGGCCACGCCGCCGTCGGCGACCTTGATTCGGCCCGAGCATTGTGGCCACGCCGTGCGCGCTGGCAGGGTTTCGCCAACGCCCTCAACAAAGCATTCACCCTCGACCCGCAACTCAAGTCGTTGGCGCGACCCGACACCCTGGTGTGCCGTTGCGAAGACGTGCCTTACGGCTTGCTTGCCGGGCACACAGACTGGCGCGAGGCCAAACTGGCCAGCCGTTGCGGTATGGGTGCCTGCCAGGGCCGGGTGTGTGGCGGCGCGTTACAGCACCTGTTCGGCTGGCAACCTTCGGCACCACGGCCACCGTTCAGTCCGGCACGGATCGAGACCTTGCTGTGCCTGGACGACACCCCGCCGGCCTGAATGCCGGCCCGGGGCTTTCGGGTCCGTCGCCGAGTCTTTATGATCCCGGGCATTGCCTCCAGACGCCCAGCGCCATGTATGCCTCGCTCACTACTTTCAAACCCTGCGACCTGCCCACTCTGCTGAGCAGTCTGCAGCCGATCGCGGCGCTGCTCGATACCCTGTCGGACGTGGTGTTTTTCATCAAGGACAGCGAGGCCCGCTACGCCTTCGTCAACCAGACGCTGGCCCGGCGCTGCGGCTTCAAACACAGTGACGAGTTGCTCGGGCGCACCGCCGACATGGTCTTTCCCGAGCGCTTCGGCCCGCTGTACACCGAGCAGGATCGGCGGGTGCTGTCCACCGGCCGCGAACTGGCCGACCAACTCGAACTGCACCTGTATTACGGTAACCAGCCGGTCTGGTGCCTGACCCACAAACTCGCGCTGCGCGACCTGCAAGGTCAGATCGTCGGCCTGGCCGGCATCTCCCGCGACCTGCAAACGCCACAGTCCAGTCATCCGGCCTTCCAGAAACTCGCCGCAGTGGATGCGCATATCCGCAGCCATTTCGCCCGACCGATCAGCCTCGCCGAACTGACTGCAATCGCCGGGTTTTCCGTGGCGCAACTGGAGCGCCATTGCAAACGGGTGTTCCAGCTCACCCCACGGCAGATGATTCACAAGGCGCGCCTGGAAGAAGGCTCTCGACTGTTGCTGCACACCGACTTGCCCATCACCGAGATCGCCCTGCGCTGCGGTTACACCGACCACAGTGCCTTCAGCCGGCAGTTCCGCGCCTTGACCAGTCTGGCGCCAAGTCAGTATCGCGAAAGCCGTCGCTGAACCCAGACGAGTGTTCCTTTAAGGGGCGCCCGGCGTTCCCACTGCTCCCTTCTGTAACACCGTCTGATACGACCCGCCAAGGCGCTCTTCTCCTACGCCCTATTCCTAAAATCTTGCAGGACGTTTAACTCAAGGCTTGGCGATAAATTCTCGCCTCAGTTCGGAAACAGGCACGCTCATTGCTAATCACATATCGTATACGAAATTCACAATACGATATCCAACAGCACTTTCCGACAACGAGGCCTCTATGAAAAACCCCGCATTTGCCGTAGCCCTCAGCGCTGTTCTCAGTACGTCCTTTATCGCCACCGCCCAGGCCGACAAGCTCGACGACATTATTGGCTCGGGCAAGCTGCGCTGCGCCGTGACCCTGGACTTCCCGCCCATGGGTTTTCGCGATGCAAGTAACAACCCGGCCGGTTTCGACGTGGACTACTGCCACGACCTGGCGAAGATCCTCGGGGTCGACGCTGAAGTGGTTGAAACGCCCTTCCCCGATCGAATCCCGGCACTGGTTTCCGGGCGTGCGGACGTGATCGTTGCATCCACGTCCGACACCCTGGAACGGGCCAAGACCGTCGGCCTCACCGTGCCGTACTTCGCCTTCCAGATGGTCGTGCTGACCCGCGACAACACTGGCATCAACAGCTTCGCCGATATCAAGGGCAAAGCCTTGGGCAACACCAGCGGCACCTACGAAGCCATCGCCCTGGAAAAAGACGTGAAGAACTGGGGCACCGGCACCTTCCGCGCCTATCAGTCGCAGAACGACACGCTGCTGGCGGTCGCCCAGGGTCACATCGACGCCACCGTGGTCACCAACACCGTGGCCGCCGCCACGATCAAGTCGGGCAAATACAAGAACCTGAAAATCGCCGGTAACGCGCCGTACACCATCGACTACGTGTCCCTGGGTGCCAAGCGCAACGAGTATGGCCTGCTCAACTACCTCAACCTGTTCGTCAATCAGCAGGTGCGCAGCGGCCGCTACAACGAGCTGTTCACCAAATGGGTCGGCACCGAGATTTCACCCACCGACCTGACCGTGCCCAAGGTCTATTACTGAGGTGTCCGGCATGCCTAGGCCAACCTCTCTGACCGGTCGCAGCCTGGTCGCCGGCGCCGCACAAGGCGCTCTGCTGTTCGCCGATGTCGGGCTGAGTTTCTGGGGCGGGGTCGATCCGTACAGCGGCGAGGTCATCGACCGTCACCACCCGCTGAGCGGCGAATACCTGGCCGGCCGGGTGCTGGCCATTCCCAGTGGCCGCGGCTCGTGCACCGGCAGCAGTGTGCTGATGGAACTGATCAGCAACGGTCATGCGCCGGCCGCACTGGTGCTGGCCGAACCCGATGAGATCCTGACCCTGGGCGTGCTCGTGGCACAGACCATTTTCGAGCGATCCCTGCCGGTGCTGTGCATCGGCAGGGAGGCCTTCGCCGCCTTGCGCGGCAAGGCCTTTGCTCGGGTCGAAGCCTCAACGGTGACTCTGTTCGAACACCTGCCGGGCGATGCCTGGCAGGCACTCGACAGTCCGTTGCCGACAGCAGAAAAAAGCAGCGCTATCGAACTCACCGAACACGATCAGGCGCTACTCGGCGGCGAGCATGGCAAAGCTGCCCAAGTGGCCATGCAGATCGTCCTGCGCATGGCTGAACTGCAAGGCGCCCGTCACCTGGTGGATGTCACCCAGGCGCACATCGACGGCTGCATTTATACGGGACCTGCGAGCCTGCGCTTCGCCGAACAACTGGTGCAGTGGGGAGCAAACGTACGGGTGCCGACCACCCTCAATTCGATTTCCGTCGACCAGCGCCGTTGGCGCGAGTTGGGCATTGATCCGGCGCTCGGCGTACCGGCCAGTGCCTTGGGCGATGCGTACATGGCGATGGGCGCACAGCTGAGTTTTACCTGCGCGCCCTACCTGCTCGACAGCGCGCCGAAGGCCGGCGAGCAAATCGTCTGGGCCGAATCCAACGCCGTGGTATATGCCAACAGCGTGCTCGGCGCACGCACCCTGAAATACCCGGACTACCTGGATATCTGCATCGCCCTGACCGGCCGCGCGCCGTTGATTGGCTGCCATCTGGACGCACAACGTAAAGCGAGACTGCAAATCGAATTGCCGGATTTTGGCGAGCTGGACGATGCCTTTTACCCGCTGCTCGGTTACCACATCGGCGCCCTGGCCGGGAGCCGGATTCCGCTGGTGTTGGGGCTGGAACACAGCAAGCCGAGCCTGGACGATTTGAAAGCTTTTGGCGCGGCTTTCGCCACCACCTCCGCCGCGCCGCTGTTCCATATCGCCGGGGTGACCCCGGAAGCACTCGACCCGACGCAGGTGCTGGAGGCGGATGCCGATGTGCCGGTGGAAAAAATCCGCCTGAAGGATTTGCTGCTCAGCTGGCGCAAGCTCAACAGTGCCCGCGACAACCGGGTGGATGTGGTCTCGCTGGGCAACCCGCATTTCTCCCTCAGCGAATTCGCGCATCTGGCGCGGCTGTGCCGGGGTCGGCACAAGCACCCCGTGGTGGTGCTCGCCATCACCTGTGGTCGTGCGGTGCTGGAGCAGGCGCGCGAGGCCGGGCATATCGCGGTGATCGAAGCCTTCGGCGCAACCCTGGTCACCGATACCTGCTGGTGCATGCTCGGTGAGCCGGTGATTCCGCTGGCCGCCAAAACCTTGATGACCAACTCGGGCAAGTACGCCCATTACGCACCCGGCCTGGTAGGCCGCAAGGTGCACTTCGCCAACCTCGCCGAATGTGTCGACGCCGCCTGCAGCGCCACGGCCAGTGGTCGTTTGCCGGCCTGGCTGCATTCGGCCGCCTCCCTGGAGAGCCCCGCGCATGTTTGATTACACCTTCCAATGGCGCGCAACGCTGCGCGCCCTGCCGGACATGCTCGCCGGCGCCTGGGTCACCTTCGAGACCGCCGCACTGTCGATGATCTTCGGCGTACTGATCGCCCTGGCCCTGACGGTGATGCGCGAAACCAAACAGCCGTTGTTGCGCGGCATCGGCAACGGCTGGGTGTCGGTCGCCCGCAACACCCCGTCGCTGTTCCAGATCTACGTCCTCTACTTCGGCCTCGGCTCGCTGGAATTGCACGTCAGCTCATGGTTCGCGCTGCTGGCCGGGATCACTTTCAACAACGCCGGTTACCTCGCGGAAAACTTTCGCGGTGGCCTCAAGGCTGTGCCCGGCACCCAAGTGCGCGCCGCGCGTTCGCTGGGCATGAGTGCCTTTCAGGCTTACCGGATGATCATCGTCCCGCAGCTGCTGCGGATCGTGTTCTATCCGTTGAGTAACCAGATGGTCTGGGCGGTGTTGATGACGTCGCTGGGGGTGATCGTCGGGCTGAACAATGACCTCACCGGCGTGACCCAGGATTACAACGTCAAGACGTTCCGCACTTTCGAATATTTCGCCATCGCCGCGGCGCTGTATTACCTGATTGCCAAGGCGATCGTCGGCGTCGCCCGGCTGATGGCCTGGCGGCTGTTCCGTTACTGAGGAGGTGAGCATGTTGACCACCAGTTTTTCCTGGAATGACCTGTTGTTCTTGCTTGATGGCGCCTGGGTCACTCTGAAACTCACGTTCTGGTCGATCATCCTCGGCTCCTTCGCCGGGCTGTTGTTCGGCTTGCTGCGAGCGCTGTTGCCACGCGCCAGCCTGCCACTGGCGTGGGTGCTGGACGTGTTTCGCAGCGTGCCGTTGCTGATCCAGTTTGTGTTGTTCAACTCGCTGAAAAGCATCGTCGGCTTGAACATCAGCGCCTTCAGCGTTGGCTGCATTGTGCTCGGGGTCTACGCCGCCGCGTACTTCACCGAGATCGTGCGCAGCGGCGTGCTGTCGGTGCCATTCACCGTGCGCCGGGCCAGCCGCTCGCTGGGCCTGAGTTTCCTCCAGGACCTGCGCTGGATCGTCCTGCCGATGGCCACGCGGGTGGCTTTTCCCGGCTGGCTGAACCTGGTGCTCAGCGTGATGAAAGACACCGCGCTGGTGATGTGGATCGGCATCGTCGAACTGCTGCGCGCTTCGCAAACCATCGTGACCCGCATTCAGGAACCGCTGCTGGTGCTGTGCATCGCGGGCCTCATCTACTACGTCATGAGCCTGGTGGTCGCTCGCCTCGGCGCTCGTCTGGAAAGAAGGTGGCAAGAAAATGATTGAGATCGACAACGTACACAAATCCTTCGGCAACCTCGAAGTGGTCAAGGGCGTCAACCTGACGGTGAACAAGGGCGAGGTGGTGTCGATCATCGGCGGCTCCGGCTCGGGCAAGTCGACCCTGCTGATGTGCATCAACGGCCTTGAGCCGATCCAGAAAGGCAACATTCGTGTCGACGGTGTCGAAGTCCACCACAGCGCCACCGACCTCAACCGTCTGCGGCAGAAGATCGGCATCGTCTTCCAGCAATGGAACGCGTTCCCGCACCTGACCGTGTTGGAAAACGTGATGCTGGCGCCGCGCAAAGTGCTAGGCAAAAGCAAGGCCGAAGCCGAGGAACTGGCGGTCAAGCAACTGACCCACGTCGGCCTGGGCGACAAGCTCAAGGCCTTTCCCGGCAAGCTCTCCGGCGGCCAGCAACAGCGCATGGCGATCGCCCGCGCCCTGGCCATGTCGCCGGACTACATGCTGTTCGACGAAGCCACTTCAGCCCTCGATCCGCAATTGGTGGGCGAAGTGCTGGACACCATGCGCATGCTCGCCGAAGACGGCATGACCATGGTCCTGGTGACCCACGAAATCCGCTTCGCCCGCGACGTGTCCGACCGCGTGGCGTTCTTTCGCAATGGTTTGGTGCATGAGATCGGCTCGCCTGATCAGGTTATCGGCAACCCGGTGCATGCGGAAACCGCGGCCTTCCTGAAATCAGTGAAATAACTAATGGCCCCATCGCGGGCAAGCCCGCTCCCACAGTGATCTATGTCGGTCACCAGTTTTGTGTACACCACCAAACCCTGTGGGAGCGGGCTTGCCCGCGATGAGGCCCGAACAGACAAAACAAGGAGCAGACAATGCGCTCATCAAAAGTCATCCATGTAGTCAGCTGCCATGCCGAAGGCGAAGTCGGCGACGTGATCGTCGGCGGCGTTGCGCCACCGCCCGGGGCTACGGTGTGGGAGCAGTCGCGCTGGATTGCCAAGGATCAGACCCTGCGCAACTTCGTCCTCAACGAGCCGCGCGGTGGCGTGTTCCGTCACGTCAACCTGCTGGTGCCGGCCAAGGATCCTCGGGCGCAGATGGCCTGGATCATCATGGAACCCGCCGACACGCCACCGATGTCCGGCTCCAATTCGCTGTGCGTGGCCACCGTGTTGCTCGACAGCGGCATCCTGCCGATGACCGAACCGCAAACCCGGCTGGTGCTCGAAGCGCCGGGCGGGCTGATCGAAGCGGTGGCCGACTGCCGTGACGGCAAGGTCGAACGGGTAGAAATCAAGAACGTGCCCTCCTTCGCTGACCGCCTCGACGCCTGGATCGAAGTCGAAGGGCTCGGCTCATTGCAGGTCGATACTGCGTACGGCGGCGACAGTTTTGTGATCGCCGACGCCAAGCGCCTGGGCTTTTCCATTCGTCCTGATGAAGCCGCAGAACTGGTCGAGGTCGGGCTGAAAATCACCCGTGCCGCCAATGAACAACTGGGCTTCGTCCATCCGCTGAACCCTGAGTGGTCGCACATTTCCTTCTGCCAGATCGCCGCTCCCCTCGTCTATGAAAATGGCATCGCCACCGGCGCCAACGCGGTGGTGATTCAACCCGGCAAGATTGACCGTTCGCCGACCGGCACCGGCTGCTCGGCACGCATGGCGGTGCTGCAGGCCAAGGGCTTGATGCAGGTCGGCGAGCGTTTTATCGGCCGTTCGATCATCGGTTCCGAGTTCCACTGCCGCATCGATTCGCTGACGGAAGTAGCCGGACGCCCGGCGATTTATCCGTGCATTTCCGGCCGGGCCTGGATCACCGGCACCCACCAGTTGCTGTTGGATCCGAGCGATCCGTGGCCACAAGGCTATCGACTGTCTGACACATGGCCGGGTGCCTGAGCACGGCCTTACAAACCCTCAGCAAAAAACTCTGACAAACGGCTAATAAAAAACCCTTCGTAACTGAAAAAAGCACTGGCCGAGTCTTTCCACTTGAAATATCGTATACGAAATACAATTAACGAACCGGAGGCAACAATGAGCAAGCGCATTAACTGGAGTGGCGTCTTCCCAGCGGTGACCACTCAATTCAACGACGACTTCTCCATCAACCTGGAAAAAACCCACCAGGTGATTTCCAACGTGATCCGTGACGGCGTGTCGGGCCTGGTGGTGTGCGGTTCGGTGGGGGAAAACACCTCGCTGACCGCCGAAGAAAAAATCGCCGTGACTGAAGTCGCGGTCGATGCTTCCCGCGGCCGCGTGCCGGTGATCTGCGGCGTGGCCGAATTCACCAGCATCGCAGCGGCCAAAGTCGCCAACGCCGTGCGCCGCGTCGGTGTCGACGGGGTCATGCTGATGCCGGCGCTGGTCTACGGTTCCAAGCCGTTCGAGACCGCCGAGCACTACCGCTACGTGGCGAAAAACGCCGACGTACCGTTGATGGTTTACAACAACCCGCCGATCTACAAAAACGACGTGACCCCGGACATCCTGATTTCCCTGGCCGACTGCGACAACGTGGTGTGCTTCAAGGACTCCTCCGGCGACACCCGTCGTTTCATCGACGTGCGCAACGAAGTGGGAGACCGTTTTGTGCTGTTCGCCGGCCTTGATGACGTGGTGCTGGAAAGCATCGCCGTGGGGGCCGAAGGCTGGGTCTCGGGCATGTCGAACGTGTTCCCGAAAGAAGGCGAAACGATCTTCCGCCTGGCCAAGGCCGGTCGCTTCGCCGAAGCCATGCCGATCTACGAATGGCTGATGCCGATCCTGCACCTCGACGCCCGTGCCGACCTGGTGCAGTGCATCAAGCTGTGCGAAGCCATTGCCGGTCGCGGCAGCGCCCTGACCCGTCCACCCCGCCTGGCCCTGCCGGAAGCCGATCGGGTGTTCGTCGAGCAGATCATGGCCAAGGCTCTGGCCAATCGTCCGGAACTGCCGGACGTCGGTCTCTGAGTGATCGCCGGGCGGGTCATTGACGACCCGGCCCGGCTACCTGTCTTTGCGCCTCTACAGGAAACGTCAGCATGCCCAATCCTCACAGCACCGCCCGCGCAACCACACCTTCGGGACTCAAGCGCGTGGTGGCCGCCGCCATGGCCGGCACGGTCGCCGAATGGTATGAATTCTTTCTCTACGGCACCGCCTCGGCACTGGTCTTCGGCCAGCTGTTCTTCCGTCAAACCGACAGCCCGATCGATGGCATCCTCGCCGCCTTCGCTTTGTATGCCGTCGGCTTTCTCGCGCGCCCATTGGGTGGTCTGGTGTTCGGTCACTACGGTGACAAGTTCGGCCGCAAACGCCTGCTGCAACTGAGCCTGGTGGTGGTCGGCATCACCACGTTCCTGATGGGTTGCCTGCCCGGTTTCGACCAGATCGGCTACGCCGCGCCCGTGTTACTGGTGCTGCTGCGGCTGATCCAGGGTTTCGCCTTCGGAGGTGAATGGGGCGGCGCGATTCTACTGGTGTCCGAACACTGCCCGGACAATCGCCGAGGCTTCTGGGCCAGTTGGCCGCAAGCCGGTGTGCCGGCCGGTAACCTGGTGGCGACCGTCGCGTTGCTGCTGTTGTCGTCGAACCTGTCGGAGGAGCAATTCCTCGCGTGGGGCTGGCGCGTCGCATTCTGGTTCTCGGCGGTGGTGGTGCTGATCGGCTACTGGATTCGCACCAGCGTCGACGACGCGCCGATCTTCAAGGAAGCCCAGGCCCGTCAGGCGCAAAACAAGCAACAACAATTGGGTGTGGTCGAAGTGTTGCGTCATCACTGGCGTGCAGTGCTGGTCGGTATCGGTGCGCGGTTTGCCGAGAACATTCTCTACTACACCGTCGTGACCTTCTCGATTACCTACCTGAAGCTGGTGGTGCACAAGGACACCTCAGAGATTCTGTTTCTGATGTTCGGCGCGCACCTGCTGCATTTCTTCATGATCCCGCTGATGGGGTATCTGTCCGATCTGGTCGGGCGTAAACCGGTGTACCTGACCGGCGCAATCCTCACCGCGTTCTGGGGCTTCATCGGCTTCCCGATGATGGACACCGGCAACAACTGGCTGATCATCGGGGCAATCACCCTGGGCCTGGCGATCGAGTCGATGACCTACGCGCCCTACTCGGCGCTGATGGCCGAAATGTTCCCGACCCACGTGCGCTACACCGCGTTGTCCCTGTGCTACCAGGTGGCGCCGATCTTCGCCGGCTCGTTGGCGCCGCTGATTGCCCTCACCCTGCTCAACAAGTACCACAGCTCGACACCGATCGCCTGGTACCTGGTCTGTGCCGCGCTGATCTCCATCGTCGCCGTCGGTTTGACTCGGGAAACCCGGGGTAAGTCGCTGCACCTGGTGGATAGCGAATCCGCTGCGCGTATCGCTGCCTTGGGCACCGCCGAACCCGCCAGCACACGTCGGGGTGATTCGTTGGCTTGAGTTTCATACCTGCCAGTCAAGAACGTGAGACGAGCACAGTACCTGTGGCGAGGGAGCTTGCTCCCGCTGGGGCGCGAAGCGTCCCTAAAACCTGAAACCCGGTTCTTCCAGGCACACCGTTGTGCAGGTTTTACGACTGCTGCGCACTCGAGCGGGAGCAAGCTCCCTCGCCACAAGTAACCGTCCGACCATCGATCTCTGTTAACTGGCAATCATTAGGCCTGCCCCCTTTTCCGACAGGAGTTTTTCATGCCCCACATCATCGGCCACAACTACATCGGCGGTGCGCGCAGTGCCGCCGGCAACATCACCGTGCAAAGCCATGACGCCAGCACCGGTGAAGCACTGCCCTACGCGTTCATGCAAGCCACCGTTGAGGAAGTCGACGCCGCTGCCCAGGCCGCGGCTTTCGCCTACCCGACCTTCCGCAATTTGCCGGCGAGCCGCCGCGCGGAATTTCTCGAGGCCATCGCCGCGCAACTGGATGCGCTGGACGATGAGTTCGTTGCCCTGGTCACCCGCGAGACGGCGCTGCCGACCGGGCGGATTCAAGGTGAGCGCGGTCGCACCAGCGGTCAGATGCGCCTGTTCGCTCAGGTCCTGCGCCGTGGCGATTTCTATGGTGCGCGCATCGACCTAGCCTTGCCCGAACGTCAGCCGCTGCCACGGGTGGACCTGCGTCAGTACCGGATCGGCGTCGGCCCGGTTGCGGTGTTTGGCGCGAGCAATTTCCCGTTGGCATTCTCCACCGCCGGTGGCGACACCGCGGCCGCCCTGGCCGCCGGTTGCCCGGTGGTGTTCAAGGCCCACAGCGGGCATATGGCGACTGCCGAGCTCGTGGCCGATGCAATCATCCGCGCCGCCGAGCAAACCGGCATGCCCAAAGGCGTGTTCAACATGATCTACGGCGCGGGTGTCGGCGAAACGTTGGTCAAGCATCCGGCGATCCAGGCTGTCGGCTTCACCGGCTCGCTCAAGGGCGGTCGCGCCCTCTGCGACATGGCCGCCGCACGGCCTCAGCCGATTCCGGTGTTCGCCGAAATGAGCAGCATCAATCCGGTGCTGGTACTGCCCGAAGCCCTGCAACTGCGGGGCGAGAAAATCGCCCGCGAACTCGCCGCGTCAGTGGTGCTCGGCTGCGGCCAGTTCTGCACCAACCCCGGATTGGTGATTGGCATTCGCTCCCCTGAATTCAGCGCATTTATTGAATCGCTCAGCGCGGTAATGGCCGACCAACCGGGGCAAACCATGCTCAACGCCAGCACGTTAACCAGCTACACCAAGGGTGTGCAGGCGCTGCACGCGCATCCGCACATCAGCCACCTGGCCGGCCGCGAACAACAGGGCAAGCAGGCCCAGCCGCAGCTGTTCAAGGCCGACGTCGGCCTATTGCTCAATGGCGATCATCTGTTGCAGGAGGAAGTGTTCGGCCCGACTACCGTGTTGGTGGAAGTGGCCGACAAGGCCGAACTGCAACAGGCGTTGCAGAGCTTGCACGGCCAACTTACCGCTACGCTGATTGCCGAAGCCGCAGACCTGCAAACCCATAGCGAACTGCTGCCGCTGCTTGAACAGAAAGTCGGCCGGGTAATGTTCAACGGCTACCCGACCGGCGTCGAAGTCTGCGATGCGATGGTGCATGGCGGTCCCTACCCCGCCACCTCCGATGCCCGTGGCACCTCGGTCGGCAGCCTGGCCATCGAGCGTTTCCTGCGCCCGGTGTGCTACCAGAATTGCCCGGATGCGCTCCTGCCCGAGGCACTGCAAAACGCCAATCCGCTGGGCATCGCCCGTCTGGTCGACGGCAACAGCCACCGCGAACCGCTGTAAAACCAAACGGGCGCCACTGGCGCCCGTCTCCCTTCAGTCCAGCAGTGCCTTCAAGTCGTTGTACAAGGCTTCGGGAATCTGCACGCCCTCCACCAAACTGCGTGCTCGCGCCTCATAACGTCGTTTCGACGGCAAGCGTGCGCCCTGCCCTTGTATGCTCTGGAACATGACTTCGGCACGGGCCAGGTGCTGCTCGGTGGCCTCACCGAGAAAGCGTCGCGGATCGAGGGCGATGATCAGCTCGCCATGGTACGGCGACGATTTGCTGCCCGCGTCGTACGCCAGCGACTCCGCACTGGTCAGGTCACCAATCAACGGCCCGGCAATCAACTCCACCATAGCCGCCAGCGCCGAGCCCTTGTGCCCGCCGAACGTCAGCATCGCGCCCGCATCGAGCACCACGTTCGCATCAGTGCTTGGCTGCCCTTCAGCGTCCACACCCCAACCTTCAGGAATCGCTTGGCCGGCACGCCGATGCAACTCGATCTCGCCACGGGCAATCGCACTGGTGGCGAAGTCGAACACAAACGGATCCTTGCCCGAACGCGGCCAGCCGAACGCAATCGGATTGGTGCCGAACACCGGCTGACTGCCCCCCGCCGGCGCAACCCAGGCATGACTCGGATTACACGCCAGCGCCACCAGGCCGGCAGCGGTCAGCTGCTCGATCTCGACCCACAGGGCAGAAAAATGCACACAGCGATTGATCGCCAGCGCTGCAATCCCGTTTGCCCGGGTTTTCTCCTCCAGTAAGGACAGGCCTGCCTGAAACGCCAATTGGGAGAAACCACCCGCCGCATCGACCCGCACGATCGAAGGGGCCTGGTCGATCACCCGTGGCTCGGCATCGGCCACCACCTTGCCGGCCCTGAGCGAATTCACGCATCCCAAAACCCGATACAAACCGTGGGAGGCGCAGCCATCGCGCTCGCCGGCAATCACCGTGGCGGCCACCGCCTGAGCGTGGGCAAGGTTGAAACCGTTGTGCAGCAAGATCGATTCGGCCAGCTCGCGAGCTTCGGCCAGGGACAGTCGTTTCATCATCAACTCCTTGGACAGACCGCCCAGACTGGCCCATTCCAGACGCCACGGCTTGATCGCTTTAGGCCCGGTGGACGACGAATTCAGCATATCCCGGCAACCCGCCATTCGTCGGCTGGGCCTCACACCACCCCTTGACACCGATTGAGCTCTGCGCGAATATTATTTCAATCGCATACGATACAAACGTATACGATAGACAAACACCACTTATTGAAACGTTGAGGATTCATTCCATGAGCAAGATCGAAAAAGTACTGTTTACCGGCAAAACCCACACCACGTTCAGCGACGCAACCCGTGCCCACGGCAACCTCGACATCGAGCTGTCGTCGCCAGGTGACGCAACACCGGCCCACGTGTTTGCAGCCACCCAAGCGCACCCGACCGCCGAGCAACTGTTCGCCGGTGCATGGTCGGCCTGCTACATCTCCGCCATCGAACACATCGCCAAGGCGAAAAAAGTGGCGCTGCCGGCCGATGCGTCTGTCGACATCGAAGTCGATCTGGGCCAGTCCGGTCAGGCTTACTTCCTTCAGGCTCGATTCTTTGTCCGCTTGCCGGGCGTGGCACACGACGTCGCAACCGCATTGGCGCATGCCGCACACGAACTCTGCCCGTACTCGAAAGCGACGCTGGGCAACATCGATGTGGCGGTGAACGTCCTGACGGCGTGAAGATCGTTTTAATTTATTAAATATATCGCATACGATACAAGCGCATGCGAAAACAATACAAACTCAGGAAATCATCATGAGCAAGATCGAAAAAGTACTGGCCACCGGCAAAACCCACACCACCATCAGCGACGCTGGCATCACCTCGCGCGGCCATGACGGCAGCGTCGACATCACCCTGTCGACGCCCGGCATCGCCAAGCCAGCCCACGTGTTCGCCGCCACCCAGCCGCACCCGACTGCCGAGCAACTGTTCGCTGGCGCCTGGTCGGCCTGCTACACCGCCGCCGTCGGGCTGGTGGCCGGTGAGATGAACGTGGTGCTGCCGTCGGATTTGTCCGTCGACATCGAAGTCGATCTGGGTCAGACCGGTCCGGCCTACTTCCTTCAGGCTCGATTGACCCTGCGCGTGCCGGGTTTGCCGCACGACATCGCGACGACACTGGCGCACACCGCCGATCAAATCTGCCCGTACTCGAAAGCGACGCGGGGTAACATTGACGTGGCCCTGAACGTCCTCACGGCTTGACGCACCGCGCGGCGTTGCTATCGATCGGCATGGTCGATACGCCACATACATCGTATGCGCTTTAAGCGCATACGAATCACAAACCCAAAAACACGTTGAGGACTCAACCATGAACAAGATCGAAAAAGTCCTGGCCACAGGCAAAACCCACACGACGTTCAGCGACGGTGACAACTCTTCCCGCGGCCTCTCCATCCAGCTCTCGTCCCCGGGAAACCCTAGACTGGCACAAGAGTTCGCCGCCGTTGTTCCGCACCCCACGGCAGAGCAGTTTTTCGCCGGTGCATGGTCGGCCTGCTACACCGCTGCCGTCGAACTGGCGGCGAAAAACATGAAGGTGACGCTGCCGCCTAATATGGCGGTTGATATTGAGGTCGATCTGGGCCAGACCGGTCCGGCCTACTTCCTCCAGGCCCGGCTGACTCTTCGCGTGCCAGGCTTGACGCAAGACGTCGCGACGGAGCTGGCGCACGCCGCAGACCAGATCTGCCCGTATTCGAAAGCAACGCGCGGCAATATCGGCGTGGTTATCAACGCCCTGACAGCGTGATGCACCGTACGACCGGTTCGACTTTCGCCGTCGAACCGGTCGCCACCGTCAGTTAGAGTCGTTCCGACACAATCGCATACGAGGTATATTTCGTTTTTTTGCGAGCCATCCGTCTTTGGCCAACGAGGCTGTACATGAAACCCACCGACAACGCCGTCCCCGACAACCTGAAGCTCTCCGAATTCCTGTGTTTTGCGGTCTATTCCACCAACCTGGCCTTCGGCAAGGCTTACAAGCCGATACTCGAACAGCTTGGGCTGACCTATACGCAATACATCACCATCGTCGCGCTGTGGGAGGAAGACAACCAGACCGTCGGCAGCCTGGGCGAGAAGCTGTTTCTCGAATCGAACACGCTGACCCCAATCCTGAAGAAGCTGGAAGCGATGGGCTTTTTGCAAAGGCAGCGCGACCCCGAGGATGAACGCCAGGTACGGATCAGCCTGACGAAGAAGGGGCGACAGCTGCGCGAAAGCCAACCGGAAATGGGCCTCGCCGACGCGACGGGGCTGACGCTCGACGAGTTCACGACCCTGCAGAAGGCGGTCGTGAAGTTGCGCAACAATCTGATCAAGTCGACGAAAGCCGGGGAATGAGTCGGCTCGCCGATCAGGATATTTTCGCCTGCGAACTAGCGCACAGTGTCATCGCGCACCACCCCGCGCTCCTCGAGCAAGCGCACAAACATGGTCAGGCTTTGCGACACCGTCCCCCGGCGCCACACCAGCCAGGTGCGCAAATAGCGGAACGATTCCGATAGCGGCCAGACGCTCACGGTGGTGCATCCGGGCATGCTGTTGAGCATGCTGCGGGGCATCAGCGCCAGGCCTGCACCGGCGCTGACGCACGCCAGCATGCCGTGATAGGACTCCATTTCGAAAATCTTGCCGGGCACCGCCGCGTCCTTGGCGAACCAGCTTTCAAAGTGGTGTCGGTAAGAGCAATTGGAGCGGAAGGCATAGATGTTTTCGCCATTAACATCCCGCGCGCGATGAATGGGGGAATGGTTGAGCGGTGCGATTACCACCATCTCTTCCTCAAACGCCGGCACGCCTTCCAGTGCCGGGTGCAGCACCGGTCCATCGACAAACGCTGCCGCCAATCGGCCCGACAACACCCCGTCGATCATGGTCCCCGAAGGTCCGGTGGACAGGTCCAGCTCGACCTTGGCGTGCTTCTGGTTATACGCAGCCAGCAGCCCAGGAATGCGCACCGCAGCGGTACTCTCCAGTGATCCCAGCGGAAACGATCCCTGCGGTTCTTCGCCCGCCACCGTCGCCCGTGCCTCCTGGACCAGGTCAAGGATGCGCCGGGCATAGTCGAGGAAACTCCAGCCGGCCGGCGACAGGCGCAGGCGGCTCTTCTCGCGGATAAACAGGTCCACGCCCAGATCCAGCTCCAGCTGCTTGATCCGCGTCGTCAGGTTCGACGGCACCCGGTGGATGTGCTGAGCCGCCGCGCTGATGCTGCCGTGCTCGGCGACGGCTTTGAATATTTCCAGCTGAACCAGATCCAAGTCATTCTCCAAACGTGAACGATATGCTCAGTATTATTCAGTTTCCAGAAAACAAACACCACCGTAACCTGAGCACATCCCCACCTCGCAGGACGGTGCCATGACTCAAGTTTCCAGCCTCACCCATGCCATTTCGATCAACCCTGCCAACGGCGAGCAGATCGGCCACTACCCTTTCGAATCCGCATCGGCACTGGACGCCGCCCTGTCCCGCGCCGCTGCCGGGTTCCGCGCCTGGCGCAGCAAACCGGTTGATCAACGTTCGCAGTTGTTGACGGCCCTGGCGCGGGTATTGCGCGACAACGCCGCCGCGATGGCGAACATGATCACCCTGGAAATGGGCAAGCCGATCACTCAGGCGCGTGGCGAAATCGAAAAGTGCGCGCTGCTCTGCGAATGGTACGCCGAACATGGCCCGGCGATGTTGAGCGCCGAACCGACGCTGGTTGAAGGTGGAAAAGCGCGCATTGAATATCGCCCGCTCGGCCCGATTCTCGCCGTAATGCCGTGGAACTTCCCGATCTGGCAGGTCCTGCGCGGCGCCGTTCCAGCGCTGATCGCCGGCAACACCTACGTGCTCAAACATGCGCCCAACGTGATGGGCAGCGCTTATCTGTTGCGGGAAGCCTTCAAGCAAGCCGACTTTCCCGAAGGTGTCTTCGAGGTGATCAATGTCACGCCGGACGGCGTCTCCACTGCAATCGCCGATCCGCGCATCGCGGCCGTGACCCTCACTGGCAGCGTGCGAGCCGGCATCGCCATCGGCGCTCAAGCCGGTGCGGCGTTGAAGAAGTGTGTACTGGAACTGGGCGGCTCCGATCCGTTCATCGTGCTTAACGATGCTGACCTCGACGAAGCGGTCAAAGCCGCCGTGATTGGCCGCTACCAGAACACCGGGCAAGTTTGCGCGGCGGCCAAACGCTTGATCGTCGAGCAAGGCATCGTCGAGGAATTCACGCGCAAGTTCGTCGAAGCCACGCAAAAACTGCTGGTCGGCGATCCACTGGCTACCGACACTTACATCGGTCCGATGGCTCGCTTTGATCTGCGTGATGAACTGGATCAACAGGTGCGCGACACCCTGGAAGAAGGCGCGACGCTGTTGATGGGCGGCAAGAAGGCTGAAGGCCCTGGCAACTTTTACGAGCCCACGGTTTTCGGTGATGTCACCGACCAGATGACCTCGTTCAAACAGGAGCTGTTTGGCCCGGTGGCCTCGATCATCACCGCGCGTGATGCGGCGCATGCGTTGGCACTGGCGAATGACAGTGAGTTCGGCCTCACCGCCACCATTTACACGCGCAACGTCGAACTCGCCGAGCAGATGGCCGGTGAACTGGAAACCGGTGGCGTGTTCATCAATGGTTATTGCGCCTCCGATCCGCGTGTCACCTTCGGCGGCGTGAAGAAAAGCGGGTTTGGACGTGAACTCTCGCATTTCGGCGTGCGCGAATTCTGCAATGCCCAGACCGTGTGGCTGGATCGTCGCTGATTGCATAACGATGCCCGGGAGCCTTTGGGCTCCCGGGCTCACGCGCTATTCGTTCAGGTAATACAGCTTGTTCACAATCAACCAGCGGTAATTGATGTTCAGTAGCGACAGATAATCGGTAAATCGCATGCCGAGATAATCATCATTGACTTTCACCGCGGCGGCATCGCCCGTGACATCGATACTGAGTACTTCCCAAAACGGTTTAACCTCTTTGGCTGCCGGCCCTTCGGCCTTGATCGCGCTGATAAATTCCTCCAGGGATGCCCATTCAAGCTTTTCTTCGTAATGACCAATGATGCGGCAAGAAGGATGGAAGGCCTGTCGCAGCAAGGCTTCATCAGCGAACACCATGCCTTCTACATAATTGCGGACCACCACGTTGATGTGTTCTTTAGCCAGCAGTTGAGTCGTCATGTCATACCTCCAGCGTTCTCACTATCGCACCGCCGGATCAGGTTGTTCGATCATCCACCCCACCCTGAAAGTCTAGCACCGCGCGCTTCACCGTCCCGGACGGCGACTATGATGATGGGGGTCACTTGCCTTTCGAGGAGCTGAGAGATGTCGCTGACTCTTTACTACCATCCGCTGTCGTCGTTCTGCCACAAAGTGCTGATCGCACTCTATGAAAACGCTGTCGAATTCGAGAAACGGATCATCGATCTCGCCAACGATGCAGACAGAGCAGAGCTGCAAGCGCTGTGGCCGCTCGTCAAGTTCCCGGTCATCCGCGACCACACTCGCGAGCGCAACGTGGCGGAGACCACGATCATCATCGAATACCTGGACCGATTTTATGCCGGTGAACATCCACTCGTTCCCAGCGATTGGGACACCGCGCTGGAGGTCCGTCTGTGGGACCGTGTCTGCGACCACTATCTCCAACACCCGCTACAACAGATCGTGTTTGATCGCCTGCGCGGCACTCACGGCGATTTGACCAGAGAGCGTTCCACACTGCGGACGACGTACGGCATGTTCGACCACCAGATGGCGTCCAGAATCTGGCTGGCCAGTGATGATTTCAGCCTGGCCGACTGCGCCGCGGCCCCGGCACTTTTCTATGCCAGTACGCTCGAGCCGTTTCCCGACGACTACGGCCACTTGAAAGCCTATTTCGACAGGCTGATGAGCAGACCGTCCGTCCAGCGGGTGATCGATGAAGCCAGACCCTGGTTTTCGTTTTATCCGTTTGCGGAGGCCATCCCGGAGAGATTTCGCCAGGCACCGAACAACACCTGACGAGCCTCGACAACTCGTCTACCCCACCACGTCAATCAACTGCTCGCGCTGCGCCCCCGTCAGCATCGGACCGAAACCTGCACCGGCATTTTCCGCCATGTAACGCGGGTTGCCGGTGCCGGGGATCACGCAGGTCACCGCCGAATGCGTCAGCAGGAACTTGAGCGCCAGTTGCGCCCAGCTGTTGATCCCCACTTGCGCGGCCCATCCCGGTAACGGCTTGCCCTTCAAGCGCGCGAGCAAATCACCGCCGCCGAAAGGCCGATTGCAGATCACCGCCACGCCCCGCTCGCGACACAGCGGCAGGATGCGTTTCTCGACGCCGCGATCGTCCAGGGAATAGTTGATCTGCAAAAAGTCCAACGGCTCGGCCTTGAGCACCGCTTCCACCTCGTCATACGCCGACGCCGTGTAATGGGTGATGCCGATGTAACGAATGCGCCCTTCTTCCTTCCATTTGCGCAAGGTCGGCAGATGGGTTTTCCAGTCCAGCAGGTTGTGGATCTGCATCAGGTCGATCCGGTCGGTCTGCAGCAGTTTGAAGGACTGTTCCATCTGCGCGATGCCTTCTTCGCGGCCACGGGTCCACACCTTGGTGGCCAGAAACGCCGGCGAGCGCGGTTCATGAATCGACAGCAGCTCACCGGTCGTCTGTTCGGCGCGACCGTACATCGGCGAACTGTCGATGACCTTCCCGCCCTTCTCGAACAACGCGCGCAGCACCGCAGGCAGTTGCTTGTAGGCGGGGCTTGAAGGCTCGACATCAAAACCGCGATACGTGCCCAGCCCAACGATCGGTAAGCGTTCGGCGCTGGATGGAATGGCCCGGGTCAGCATGTTCTTGCCTCCTGTTTCGCTCGACGGCGTGGATGCTGCAAAAGCTGGATCAAAGGTGAAAACCGCCGAAGCACCGGCAGCCAGCGTGAGTATTTTTCGACGCGTGTAACCATCAGTGTGGCTCATGGAATTGTCCTTCCACATTTTTGCTGTCAGCCACGGTCCACAGCACTTCTCGCGCCGCACGCACGAGGCTAGCCACATCAGCATAGCTACCTGTCTACTACACTCTGACAGCGATCAAGCGATAGCCGTCTTCCGGCCAGAGCCGTCAATGCCGCCCACTAAAGTTAGTCGAATGCCACGAATCCTGGTGTCAATCGTCGTCATCATCGCCGTCGTGTATCTGGCGCTCTGCGCTGCGCTGTTTGTGTTTCAGCGCGCCCTCATCTACTTCCCGCAACCCCGCGCTGTCGGCACCTCGGCATCGCTGCTCACGCTCTCGGTCGACGACGCGCAGGTGCTGGTGTCCGTCAGGCCGCACGAGGGCCCGAACGCGTTGATCTATTTCGGTGGAAATGCCGAGGACGTCTCCCGGAGCCTGACTTCGTTTTCCGCAGCCTTTGCCGATCACGCCCTCTACTTGCTGCACTACCGAGGCTACGGTGGCAGTTCCGGATCGCCCTCTGAGGAAATGATTTCGCGCGACGCCCTGACCTTGTTTGACCTGGTCTACGCCACCCATCCACAGATTACGGTGGTCGGTCGCAGCCTGGGCTCGGGCGTCGCCGTGCGCCTCGCCAGCCAACGCCCGGCGGCGCGTCTGGTGCTGATCACGCCCTACAACAGTGTTGAAGAACTCGCCGCCCGGCAGTTCCCCATCTTCCCGGTGAAGTGGTTGCTCAAGGACACCTTTGAATCCTGGAAGTACGCCGCCCACATCACGGTGCCGACGCTCTTGATCGCGGCTGAACACGACGAAGTGATACCGCGCGCCAGCACCGAGCGGCTCTTTACGCATTTCGCCAACGGGGTGGCGTCGCTGAAGGTCATACCGGGTACGGGGCACAACTCGATCTCCGAGAGTCCCGAGTATCTCAAGGTGTTGGGCGATGGTTTGTAAGTGGCGGTCCCACGGGCAGTGTTCGACTAGCGCAGCGACCGGAACGCCGTGCGAAGTTCCTCGGTAAACAGCTGCGGCTGTTCCCAGGCCGCGAAGTGGCCGCCCTTGTCGGCCTGATGGAAGTAGATCAGGTTGCTATAAGCGCGCCGTGCCCACGTCTCCGGCGGGCAATAAACATCCTCTGGAAACACGGTGACGGCCACCGGCAGCGAAATCTCGGTGGTCTTCTGTGCGGCCGAAGAAAGTGGGCTTCGCCCCATGTTCTCCCAGTAGAGCCTTGCTGCCGAGGCGCCGCTATTCGTCAGCCAATAGAGCGTGATGTCGTCCAGCACTTCATCCTTTGTCGGCGACTGTTGGGGGTCGGCGCCGTATGTCCACCGGGCAAAGCCTGGATGCACGAGCAGGAGCGCGGCGAGGAAGGCCGGTGAATCCGTCGCGCCGTAACCGATCATCTGCGGCCGCGCAGCCATCATCGCGCTGTACGCCAGGTTCCCCTGTTTGACGAGCGTGGCGACGGCGTCATAGGTCGCGCGCTCCTTCTCGGAAAAACCCGCCGGCGCCGGTCCGCCGACAGCGAGCGCCGCGCTCGCTTCCGCTGGTATCGTGGCTGGCAGGTTTAGGTGAATGCCACGCAATCCGGCCGGCGCCTGGCGTGCCATCGCGCTGGTAATGGGGGCGCCCCAGTCGCCGCCCTGGGCGACGTAGTGGGTGTATTCGAGGCGCTGCATCAGCTGCGCCCAGACCCGGGCGATGTGGTCCGGATCCCAACCGATACCACTCGGCTTGCCTGAGAAGCCGTAGCCAGGAATGGACGGAATCACCACATCGAAGGCATCTGCCGCATTGCCCCCGTGCGCGGGCGGATCGGTGAGCGGACCAACGACCTTGATGAACTCGAACACCGAGCCTGGCCACCCGTGGGTCATGATCATCGGCAAAGCGTTCGGGTGGGGGGAACGTACCCAGATAAAGTGGATGTCGACCCCGTCGAGGGTGGTCACGTACTGCGCCAGATTATTGAGCTGCGCCTCGGCCTTGCGCCAGTCGTAGTCCGTGCCCCAGTAGCGAACCAGCGCCTGCAGTTGTTCCAGCTGTGCGCCCTGTGATCGATCGGAAACCGTCTCTTTGTCCGGCCAGCGGGTCGCCGCGATACGGTTGCGCAGATCGACGAGTTCCTTATCCGCCACATTAACGTGGAAGGGCTGAATGGCCTGGGGTTTGGCGGCGGGAGCGGCGCTGGCGAGGGCCGAGACGCAAAGCGCGAGGGTCGCTACAGCGGCCGCGAGTGTGAGCTTCATCTTCATACCTCAGCTGAGGGATACGATGAGTCCGTCCGTGGTGAGAATGGCGTGGGCGGAGGTCGGGCGATGGATGGCGCCCTTTACGATCTCGACGTCAAAAAGGTTAGACAATCCTGGACGTTTTCACACGGCCTGAAACCGGTCATTCATGCTTGATCGCTGACTTCTCCATACAGCAAAACGCCCTCCCGGCGGCAGGCGCTGGGAGGGCGAATGGTAACGATGCCGACTTGCCAATAACGTGACAGCCCCGGCTCAGACCAGGTTGATTTCGACGTTGATGTTGCCCCGCGTGGCTTTGGAGTACGGACACAGCTTGTGCCCTTCATCCACCAGCGCCCGGGCCGTTTCGCGGTCCATTCCCGGCAGGCTGATATTGAGGCGAGCCTGCAGCAGGTAACCGCCTGCGTTGGTGCCCAGGTCAACTTCGGCGTCAATGGCCAGGTCAGGCGGGAGCGTGACTTTCATTTTGCCGGCAGCGACCTGCATCGCACCGATGAAACAGGCAGACCAACCCGTGGCGAACAACTGCTCCGGATTGGTGCCGTCGCCCTTGGTGCCGGGGGACGAAAGCTTGACGTCGAGTCGTCCATCATCACTGCGTGATGCGCCGTCCCGCCCACCCGTGGTGTGGACTTTGGCGGTGTACAGTACTTTTTCGATCTGGGTCATGACGATCTCCTGATTGAAAATGCGGGATGAAAAAATTGCCCTCTGTGAGCGTATCGACCAGTCCTGCTTGCTTGAGGGATTCGCCATTCGTCCGGCGCTTGCATCACCCGCAGCGAACTGGACCTTTCAATATAGATGGCGGTGGGCGACTTCGGGCTACGAATAAGCACCAATCACCCACTTCACTTTTTCCAGCGCCTCACGCAGTGCGCCCATCTCTGCCGACCCCAGCGCCAAGCGAATCGCATGCGGTACATGAGCAGAAGTCGCAAAAGGCTCAGCGGTTGAAACCGCCACTTTTTCACGCAGCAGCGCCGCGGCGATCTGGTCGGCCCTCGCATCTTCAGACAGAGGCAGCCAAAGAAAATAGGACGACGGATGACGAATGCACGCAAGGCCCGCCAGCACTTCTGCGGCCATGGTTTGCCTGGCTTGCGCATCCTGGCGTTTTTCAGCTTCCAGTTGCATGACGGTGCCATCGTCGAGCCAAGTGCTCGCGATCGCCGTCAACACGCCGGGGGTATTCCAGGTGGTCGCCCTGATCGTTCGCTCCAGCGCGGGCACTTTTTCGGTCGGGGCGGCGACGAAACCTACCCGTAATCCCGTGGCCACGCTTTTGGAGAGCCCTGAAACGTACACGGTCCGCTCGGGGGCGATTTGCGCTATCGGTACTGGCGGGTTCTCGGCAAGGAACGCATACGCGGCGTCCTCGATAATGAGCAAGTCATGCCGGCGCGCGATCGTCACCAGCGACTCGCGCTGATCGGCACTCATCACCCATCCCAGCGGATTGTGCAGCGTCGGCATCGAGTACACCGCGCGCACGCGGCGACTCCGGCACAGACGGTCCAACGCCTCCAGATCAGGTCCCTGTTCGGTCACGGGAATGGGCACGATTTCCAGGTGCAAGGCTTCGGCCAGCACGATGAATCCTGAATAGGTCAGTGCATCCGCTGCAATCACATCACCGGGTTGCAACAGCGCCATCATCGTCACGGCCAGCCCATGCTGGGCACCGCTGACCACTAACACTTGCTCGGCCTCCACCGTCAGTCCTCGGGCGAGCAAATGGCGCGCCACCGAGGCGCGCTCATGCAGGCGCCCGGCGTGTGGCTGGTAGCGCAACAGGGATTCCAGATCACCACCCAAGGCGAGCTGGCGCAGCGCATTTCGCAAGAGTTCTGCCTGCCCGGGCAGCGAGGGATAGTTGAAGTTGAGGTCGGTCATTCCGACGGCAACGTTTTTCTGGTCGATACCCAAGCCCGGTGGCAACGACGTCTCCCGCACGAACGTGCCTCGCCCCGTCTCGCCGCTGACCAGGCCCATGGCCTCGAGCTCTGCATAGACCCGACTGGCGGTCACCAATGCCAGCCCTTCTGTTGCCGCCAGTTGACGGTGCGTCGGCAAGCGCGTGCCCGGCAACAATCGCCCTGACCGGATGTCAGCCGCCAACGCATCCATTAATGACTTGTACCGTGAGCGAGGCATGTCGAGTTGTATCCATGACAATTTTTTGATTGTAGTGATCGTCGATCATACGATGGATCTCTGCAAATTGAGAGTGCCCTCAGATGGAACGGACCCTGCAAAACCCAACGACGGAAAAGACCGCGAGCGGATGGCTCAACGGGTTTATCGGCGTGCTGATTTTCAGCGGCTCGCTGCCGGCCACACGGTTGGCCGTGCTGGAATTCGACCCTGTGTTCCTGACCGTTGCCCGAGCGGCGATTGCCGGGCTCCTGGCACTTTGCATGCTGGTGCTGTTTAAAGAAAAACGGCCTGCCAAGCGTCAGCTTATGCCTTTGGCGATCGTGGCAATGGGTGTTGTCGTAGGGTTTCCGCTGCTGACGGCGCTGGCGCTTCAATACGTGACGTCGGCGCATTCCATCGTCTTCGTTGGCTTGTTGCCACTCGCTACTGCGGTGTTCGGCGTGTTGCGCGGCGGGGAGCGTCCACGGCCGGTGTTCTGGTTCTTCTCGGTGCTGGGCAGCGCGTTGGTCGTGGGGTTTGCGGTCTCGCAAGGCCTGACCGCTTCGCCGACCGGCGACATCCTTATGCTGCTGGCCATCCTCGCTTGCGGGCTGGGTTATGCAGAAGGCGCAAAGCTTTCAAGAACACTGGGAGGCTGGCAGGTGATTTCTTGGGCATTGGTGTTGTCGCTGCCCGTCATGGTCCCGCTGACCTGGTTAATGGCCCCGGCTTCGTTCTCGGGAATTACCCCATCCGCGTGGTTGAGCCTGGCGTACGTATCGATCTTCAGCATGCTGATCGGTTTCGTCTTCTGGTACCGCGGGCTTGCCCAAGGGGGGATTGCCGCCGTCGGCCAGCTGCAACTGCTGCAGCCGTTTTTTGGTTTGGCGCTGGCGGCCACGCTGCTTCACGAACATGTCAGCATCGGCATGCTGGGGGTTACCGTCGCGGTGATCCTTTGCGTGGCTGGGGCGAGGAAGTTTTCGAAGTGAGCGGGCGCGACAAGCGTTGCTGCCAGTTTCCGCCATTGGCGCGCTGGCAGGCTTCTTCAGAATCGAACTGCACATGGGCCGATACCGGACTGACGAGAACGTCCGCTTCGCTTAACGCATTGGCCGTCAACTCGAGCATGCGCTCGCCCTGCCCGCTGGCCAGCGCCTGATCCTTATTGGCCTGCGTATCGAAGACCCAGATAACCCTCAGACTGGAAGGGAACCGATCGTAATCGATCTCGTGGGTCAGCCAGCAGAACCCGAGGATTTCCACTTTGGCCGTCTCACACGCCTCGGTCAGGGTGGCCACCAGGCGACGGTCGATGTGCGCCTGATCGCGTTTGCTTAGCGGCATGGGTGGGTCCTTGTGACGGGTGAAAAGCAGCCATCATACGACACCTCCACGTCCTCTTTGGAGGACGCACTGATTCCGTCGCAAATATGCATCTTCCGCCCGTGAACCTTGTGTTGAAGCGCCAGTCATAGCCGAGCCGTGAATTCCACTTGCCCGCTCAGAGCTATTCATCCATGCGCCAAACCCTCCTGTCCGTTCGCGTTGCCTCGCTCTGTTTCATTCCCCTGCTTTCCCTGTTCGCCAACCCCGCCCACGCCGGTGCCGAAAGGCAGTTGGTGGAAGCCATCAACGACTACCGCGCCCACCCTTCTCGTTGCTCGGGGCGCGCCGGCCGAGCGTTATCGCCGCTGGCGTTGAAGTCGAACCTGGCCTTGCCGATCGGCTATGGCGGCGGTTTGCGCGATCGATTGAAAGCGTCCGGCTATCAGGCGGTGACCGTGCGCACGATTCGTGTGGTCGGTGCGCAGGATGCCGATGAAGCCTTCGACCTGCTTCAGAGCGATTACTGCGGCGCGTTGCTCGATACCCAATATGCCGACATTGGCGTGAGTCGCGCCCGGAGTGAGTGGCAGGTGGTGCTGGCGCAGCCCGTGCTGGACAATCGTGTGGGTGATTCGCGAGCCGTCAGTAAAGCGTTGCTGGCACAGGTCAATGCGGCACGCGCAAAGCCGCGACTCTGCGGTCGTCAGCGCTTCGCCGCCGCACGGCCATTGGCCTGGAACGCAGCCTTGGGCGCTGCGGCGCAAGGGCATAGCAAGGCAATGGCCTACGGCAACTACTTCGCACACCAGGACCCCGACGGTGACACGCCCGCAGACCGGGCCAGAGCCGCTGGTTTCCGTGGCCGGCAGATCGGCGAGAACATCGCTGCCGGCCAGGGCTCACCGAGCAAGGCCATGTCGGGCTGGCTGGCCAGCCCGGGGCATTGCGCCAACCTGATGAATCCGATGTTTACCCAGATGGGCGCAGCCTATGCGGCGGACGCGCGTAGCGATGAAGGCGTTTACTGGACGATGTTGTTTGGCGCGCCTTGAGTGATTGAGCGGCGCCTCATTTGGGGCGCCGCACCGCCCTCACCTTTCCACTGCCACCGCCGCCGCAGAAAAACTGCTCGCCGCCGTCCGATTCAAGCCCCGACACCCCGATGCCGTCCGGCAGCTTCACGCTCTCCAGCACCTCGCCGGTGGTCGAATCGATATGGCGTAGCTCACTCTCGTCTTCTTCCCAGGTGCCATGCCACAGCTGACCCTCGACCCAAGTCACCCCGGTGACAAAGCGGTTGGATTCAAGGGTGCGCAGAATCGCGCCGGTCTCGGGATCGATCTGATGAATCTTGCGATCCCGATACTCACCGACCCACAGTGTTCCTTCCGCCCAGGTTAGCCCTGAGTCACTGCTGCCAGGCGCCGGAATAGTCGCGAGTACACGACCGGTCTGCGGGTCAATTTTCTGGATGCGGTCCTCGGCGATCTGGAACAGGTGCTGGCCGTCGAAGGCGGTGCCGGCATGGGCGGCGACATCGATTGAACGCAGTGTCTTGCCGCTTTCAGGGTCCAGGGCGTTGAGTTTGTCACCGGTGGCAAACCACACGTGCCGGCCGTCCCAGGTGACGCCATGCACCTTGTCGGCACCGGCAAAGGGTCCATATTCACGAAGGATTTGGGCTGCTGACTGTTTCATGTTGGCATTCCTCGTTACGGGTGTGTGGCGTTCATCCTAGTCACCCGGCAACGGAACCGGGAGTAACAAGGTCGTCGCGAAACCCGGCACCGGCGGGGTCATCCAGCGACGCGCCCGACCGCGACCAAACGACTGCACCTTGCCCGCGTGGGCCAGTTCCTCGAGTGCCCGTTGCACCGTGCGCTGGCTGGCACCGAGGGCCAGTGCCAGGGCCGAACTCGACCACGACTCACCGTCGACGAGGAAAGCAAACACCGACCCGTGCTTCTCTTCAACGTGTTGCGCCAGCACCACAACGTCAGAGGCAACCAGCGACACCAACGCAAAACCACGTTGAGTTGCAGTGATGCCGGCCAAGGGTTTCAGCGCCGCGCGCAGTCGCCCGATTTCGACTCTCAACCGTGCGCGAAGGGACTCATCTGCGTGCTTCAAACGAAAGGCCCGGGTAATCAGCGTTTCCCTCGACACATCGGCCGGCCAGGCTTCGGCCAATGCCCGCGCAAGGGCGAACAAGACCGGCCGTGTAGCGAGGGAAACCGACATACCGGCACCACGCACGACGTAGCGACAGGCGTCCACCACCAGCGACGTGGACGCCAGCAACGCTTCAACTTCATCCAGCAACAGCGGCCGTTCTTCGCCATAGGCAATCAAACGCGCGACGGGCGTGTCGAGGATAAGGGCAGCGTTTTCCACCTCGGCCGTCAGCGCAGGAATATCGGCGTCGCGCGCGGCGTGCTCGGCCCTGGTGAGTGCAGACCGCGCCTTGTTCGTCTCGAGTCGCCGCATCGCGATCCCGGCCACGACCAGTTCGTGGGCGGTGCGCAATGCCGGCGGCAATGGCGCGGGATCAAGCTCGGCGAGCAGCCCCTCGGCCTCTTCGAGATGCCCGATCAGTAGCAAACGCCGAATCTGCAGATACCGCGCATGAGCGGCGTTCACTCGATCGCCGTGCGCCTCAAGCGTCACCCGCGCCGACTCGAGTGCCTTCACCGGCCAGCCCAACTCCCGGGAGGCCAGCGCGATCTCGGCCTCGGCAACCACACAGCGCGCCCGAGCCAAGGCCTCCTTCGGCCCGAAGGCCCGCGCCGCCCGCTGCACCAGCGCCTTGGCTCGCACCAGGTCGCCGAGTTGTGCCATCGCAATCCCGCGCAACGCCAGCGCCGGCGCATCGTCGCGCAACGCGACCCGGTTCAGCGCGCCGAGCGGATCACCCGCCGCCAGCGCCTGCGCTGCGGCCGTGATCAGCGAGTCCATCGCAATCCCGCCACCGTTGTCACTCCCACCGTCGGATGTTCGCTGTTGAGTCTATCTCACGATGACCCATCACGAAGGAGGCCACCCGACACTCGAATGTTGGGCGTGACTCTAAAGCCGCAGGTGATTTAAAACGGTTGCTCAGCCTGAGGCACGGCGCGCTTTTGCTGGCACAGCAAAACCACGCACTCGCTGACGAAGGCCCCGGCCACCGCCATCGCCATATCTTTCTGTGAATCCCAGGGATCGTTCTGCGCGCCGATGAAGGCACGCGAGGTGTCGTCGCCCAGGTAGGCGCCGCCAATCCACTCCACCAATTCGTAAATGGCCGACGTCGACAGAATGATGTTCAACGCCATAAACACCAACCAGAAACCCCGCAACGGCGTCAGGCGCACCAGCACTTCTCGAATGGGGTAAGCCATCAACAGCCCGTAGCTCAGATGGACCAGCCGATCAAAATGATTGCGATGCAGCCCCAGCGCTTTATCGAGGCTGACCCCGGTCAAGGCTGAACACCATTGGTCATACGGCACCTTGGCATAGGTGTAGTGAGAACCCAGTTCGTGAATGCACAGGAAAACGAATACCAGGCTGAGGGAAACAGCCGACAGGCGAAACCGGCCGGAGACCGCCACCAGTGTGCCCACCAGGAACAGCACCAATTGGTTTTCCAGTGCCCAATCCACTCGGCTGCGGGGTGAATAACCCGACACCACAACGATCAACACAAACAGCATCAGCAGCGTCAGGTCGTATCGCTGGTGTGCCTTGGGCTGCATGGTTTGAGCTCCTCAAAGCGAAGAATGACGATGGCTTTTGAGTCCTTCTAAATGGATCAATTGATCGCGAGTCCGGTTCAGGTACACCGACAAAAGGCAGCCTTCACTTTGCACCGCGTTGCCAGGGTTCAGGGCGTGAAGAGGCGCGTCTATGCTTCAAATAGACGCGGGGTCTGCCCGTGACGCCAGTAAAAGTCTCTGCCTATCACGACCCAATACTCCCCCTATTAGCTGACTTCCCAACTGGGGTCTAACCTTATTCGAGCGCCGGCACCCTAAGCCGGCCGGTCAAGAGCTGATAAGGAGATAGGAATGGGTCAGAAGCCTGACTAAACCTGCCGTAGGCCACCGTGCAGGCAACTCGATTGCCGCTGTTCAGAATCCCGTGTGATCAAAACAATCAGTTGATCAAACTGCTGGCCCTGCAGCCTGTGTCATTGGTTTCGCCCGTTGCTGTTTAACGCCCACGCTGGGCCGGATAGCCGGATGAATACGACCAAAGGTAGCTCACACATGGCAAACGAATCGAAATGCCCGTTTATTGGCGCCGCTGGCGGTGGCACGACAAACCGCGACTGGTGGCCGAACCAACTGAATCTGAAGATCCTCCATCAGCACTCGTCCCTGTCCGACCCCATGGACGAGGGCTTCAACTACGCCGAAGCATTCAAAAGCCTGGACTTTGAAGCGGTCAAAAGAGACCTGACTGCGTTGATGACCGATTCCCAGGACTGGTGGCCGGCGGACTTCGGTCACTACGGGCCACTCTTCATTCGCATGGCCTGGCACGCCGCCGGTACGTACCGCACTGGTGACGGTCGTGGTGGCGCCGGTTCCGGCCAGCAGCGCTTCGCGCCGCTCAACAGTTGGCCGGACAACGTCAGCCTCGACAAGGCACGCCGGCTGCTCTGGCCGATCAAGCAAAAGTACGGTCGCAAAATTTCCTGGGCGGATCTGATCGTCCTCACCGGCAACGTCGCGCTGGAGTCCATGGGCTTCAAGACCTTCGGCTTTTCCGGTGGTCGTCCAGACGTCTGGGAACCGGATGAAGACGTCTACTGGGGCTCGGAAAACAAATGGCTGGGGGGCGACACCCGCTACGGCAAAGAGCAGAAGGTTATGCAAGAGCCCGGCGAAGGCCCACTCGTCGCTGAGCCCGGGGAAAATGAGGAGAGCCGCACCGACCAGGGGCGCTTCCTGGAGAACCCGCTCGCCGCCGTGCAAATGGGCCTGATCTACGTGAACCCGGAAGGCCCGGAAGGCAACCCGGATCCCGTCGCTGCCGGGAAGGACATCCGCGAAACCTTCGCGCGCATGGCGATGAATGACGAAGAAACCGTGGCACTGATCGCCGGCGGTCACGCCTTCGGCAAGACCCACGGCGCCGGGCCTGCCGACAATGTCGGCGCCGAGCCCGAAGCCGCTGGCCTCGAACAACAAGGCTTCGGCTGGAAGAACAGCTTCGGCACCGGTAAAGGCGCGGACACCATCACCAGCGGCCTGGAAGTGACCTGGACTACGACGCCCACCCGGTGGAGCAACAACTACCTGGAAAACCTGTTCGGCTTCGAGTGGGAACTGAGTAAAAGCCCGGCAGGTGCAAACCAGTGGATACCGAAAAACAACGCCGGCGCCGGCATCATTCCGGATGCTCACGACCCGTCCAAGCGTCGTAATCCGACCATGCTCACCACCGACCTGTCGCTGCGATTCGACCCGATCTATGAACCGATTTCGCGGCGTTTCCTGGCCAATCCAGACCAGTTGTCCGACGCGTTCGCCCGCGCCTGGTTCAAGCTGATCCACCGCGACATGGGTCCCCTCTCCCGCTACCTCGGCCCGGAAATGCCGAGCGAAGAGCTACTGTGGCAAGACCCGATTCCAGCGGTCGACCATGCCTTGGTCAACGACAGTGACGTCGCCGCACTCAAGAGCAAACTCCTGGCCTCGGGCCTGACCGTCTCGCAGCTTGTATCAACGGCTTGGGCGGCAGCATCGACCTTCCGCGGCTCCGACAAACGCGGCGGTGCCAACGGTGGGCGTTTGCGTCTGGCCCCGCAGAAGTTCTGGCAGGCCAACCAGCCTGACCAATTGGCGAACGTGCTGGCGAAACTCGAGGGTATCCAGAGCGAGTTCAACAACAGCGGCAAGAAAATCTCGCTCGCAGACCTGATCGTGCTGGCCGGTAACGCCGGCGTCGAACAGGCGGCAAAAAATGCCGGTCAGACCGTAACGGTGCCTTTCACACCAGGACGGATGGACGCCTCGCAAGAGCAGACGGATGTGGAGTCGTTCGGCTTTCTCGAACCCATCGCCGATGGCTTCCGCAACTTCCTCAAAGGCAGATATCGCGTACCGGCCGAGCAACTGTTGATCGACAAGGCGCAACTGCTGACACTCACCGCGCCAGAAATGACCGCGCTCATTGGCGGCATGCGCGTGCTGAACACCAACGTCGGACAAACCAAACACGGAGTATTCACCCAGCAGCCGGAAGCGTTGACCAACGACTTCTTCAAAAACCTGCTGGATATGGGCGTGGAATGGAAACCGGTGTCGGAGGCTAACGAGGAGTTTGAAGCACGCGATCGCAAAACCGGCGAACTGAAGTGGACAGGCACCCGTGTCGACCTTGTCTTCGGCTCAAATGCACAGCTGCGAGCGTTGGCTGAAGTCTATGCAACCGCTGATGCGCAGGAGAAGTTCGTCAAAGACTTCGTAGCCGCCTGGGCCAAAGTGATGGACCTGGATCGCTTCGACGTTAAGTAACACGAGCGGTATCGCTGAAACTGCAACGCCTCCCACTGGGGAGGCGTTGTGCTTTTTGATCGCAGAAAGGACTAAGCGGGAGAGATCGTGGCCAGGGCACCAATCAAAATGGTCAACACCAGAAATCCACCCAGGAAAATCGCCATCTTGCCCATTGGGGCCTCCTACATTAAGAGTTTGCGGTGCAGCGGTTTCCGCGACGGCGGAGCGTGCCGTTATTGTGAGGCGGAGGCTGTGTGCATTACAGATGCAGATAGCGCAGGAAAATACGGATCAGAACACCGAACGCAAGGAGAGTTACGAGCCAATCTGAAGCCACCCGCAACCCCGACCATTCGTCCGACAACCCCTCCTACCTGTTATTTCTGACAGTAGCCAAAGCGCGTTCTTCGGGTGTTTGATAGCCCGATCAAGGCCACTTCCACTGGGCCTTCTCAGCAAGGGAGTTGCCCCATGACCGCTAATCAATCGGCCCCTGGAATTCTGGTGATCTATCCCCCACAAATTCCAGGCGCGACCACGCCGGTTATCAGTGATCCACCCTCAGCGCCAGGCACGGCCTTGATTGGCCTTCCACAGTCGATCTTTACTCAGACTGCCACGCGGGACGGTCCCCTGGCGGCAGCGGTGAAGGTCAGAATTGATCCGCCGATGCACGATGGGAAGGGCTATGACGCCATTTCGCTTTGGTTGGATGGCGTCATGCTTGAGAACAAGCCCATCCCGTCCAGCGACTGGGACAAGGTGACTTTTTTCGATCTTTTCGAATCACTGCTACGTGATGGCCGCATCAATTCCCTGACCTACAAGATCCATCGCGTCAGTGAGAACGAACGTGAGTCAGAGCCGTTGTTGATCCTGTACAGCCGGGAACTGCCGGGCGGCAACGACGTCCCCGGCACTGGCGACCACCCGGACCTGGACATCAGCCTGCCAGCCGAACTGGGCGACCCGCCGCACATCGGCAAGAACGAAGCGGACAAAGGTGTCCCTGTCACACTGTTCTACCCGTTCATGAAGGCCTACGACAAGATCACTCTGGAGCTCAACCGCGAGCGCTTCACCTCCACGCTGCAACCCGGCGAGGAAGGCCAGCCGTACGCGATCACCCTCACCCGGGCCATGTTCGAGCAGGCCGGCAGCCATCCGCAATTTCCGATCTCCTACACCGTGGTCGACCAACTGAACAACCCGACGCACAAACGGCGGTGGTCGCGAATGATCAAGGCGGATGTTGACCTGGAGCGGGTGACGTTGGCGGCACCGGACCTGAGTGAGGATCCGGACGACTCCACAGATGACCCGGACACCATTGACCTGGGCAAGCTGAAAGACTTTTTGTACGTGCTGGTCCACGTAAACTCCCCATCCTGGGTGGCCGGTGACACCCTCCGACTCAGCTATACCTGCACGCCCCCCACGGGGCCGGTGGTGACACACACTACTGAAGTCACTGTTGGTCGACTGCCGTTTACACACAAATTGGAGGTGCCCGCGGCCAAGGTCCTGCCGGACAGTCAGGTGCAGGCGATTTATGAGCAGGCCAGGGGTGGCAAAGTTATTGGAACCTCGAAGCCCGCCACGGCGCGGGTGATTGGTGAGGGGCTACCGAACCTGCTGCCACCGAGTCTGATCAAATCCGACAACGGCGTGCTCAATCCGCTGGACCCGGCCAATCTGCAAGGTGCCAACGGTCAGGTGGAAGTGCTGGGTTTTCGTGCGGGCGACACCGTGCAGCTCATCGTCAAGGGCGCCCCCGGCGCCGGCTCGCCGACCTTCGCGGCCAAGCCGCTGAACACCAACAACCGCGCCAACTTCGCGCTGAGCAAGGCCTTTATCGCGGCGAACTTGGGTAGGCCGGTCGAGCTGAGTTATCTGCTGATTCGGGGCAGCAAGTCATTCCCGTCGCAGACCCTGACCGCTTCCGTCGGCACGATCCCGGATAACCATCCGAGCCTGCCAACCCCAGCAATCGATGGCGTGATCGGCAACGAACTAGACGTAACCAAGCTTCAGGCCAGCGATCAGCTCCGGGTGATTGAATGGCCGCAGCAAGTGGAGGGGCAGCGTGTCTGGCTGCGCTATGACGGGGTCGATGCCAATGGTGCGGCGATCATTTTCGAGGACCGCAAGGGTGAGCCGCACACCGCGCTACAGGGCCTGATCCGGCCGGCACCGATTGAGTGGCTGAAGACGCTCAAGGACCGGAGTGTGCTGAACATCGGCTTGAGGGTGAACTTTGACGGTATCGCCAATACTAATACAGCGGTGAGCTTTCCGATTCGGGAATATACAGTCCGCGCACTAAACCTTTCCTCTGGGTATGAAGACTGGGAAAACGCGCCGATACAAACACTGCCTTATGGCTCTCCAGTTAAGTTCTCCAGTGGGTTGACCGTCACTGTCATTAATAATAATGACGGTCGCCACCCAGCAAGCATTGTGCGCAATGTTACTGGGGCGTCTGGTGCAATATCGTTTATTTCTGGCTCGGGAGTTATTGATCGCTTTGACTTGGGTGGTTTGACGAAGAACATCAGCTTTCTATATGGTCACTCGCATTCCCTTCAAAACAAGGTGGTTTTTTTTGATAATCAAAACCATGAGATCGAAACCAGGTTTATTACATATGGGATCGAATCAGGAAGAGTTACAGCCAACCTCGCGCGATACTGCGCATATTTTGAAGTAAGCATATTTGATTACAGAGGTGATTATGGTATTTATATCGACGAGATCAGATGGGGAACATGAAGGTGATAGATTTATTTATTACGCAGATTCCCTGCCCGACGTAAATAAATCTGTCCCGCCACCCATTGTAAAAGTGGTAGGGGTTTTTGCCATAGGGTTTACCGCCTATTACTTGAAATTGGCTACAGATGAGTCAATCAAGCAAAATAGCGCCAAACCGATCTCTATTAAGGTAGTCAAGCAGGCTGGAGGTTGGGGTGCTTCGATCGCTGGTGGACGGATAGGTATGGCAGCGGGCGCTGCTGTTGGTTAAAAAACGGGCCCCGGAGCAATTGTTAGCTCAGCTATCGGTGGAATTATCTTCGGTACTGCGGGTTATTTGGGTGCAACCTGGCTTACTGATTACGTACAAGACTGAGGTCTGGTGATGAGTTTTTTTAATCGTTTCAAAGTTTTCATGAAGCAAGATCCAGAGGAGCAAATTACCGGGCATTCTGTATCAGAGCTCAAAGTCATTTTTACTGCATCTTCAACAAGCGTAACTGGTCGGTTGCCCGAGTATCCGAAAGCAGCGTCTTTGGAAGGGTTAGGCATCTCGGCCTTTTATTCTTAATTTTTAATTGACAGCCAATACGCTTATATTTTTTTGGCGCTCGCCGAGTCAAACTTCAGGTACAAATCCGAAAAAAACATTCAATGCATTACCTGTAAGGTACTATGTTAACGATGAAAAAAGCGAGCAATTAGTATTTTTACCTCCTCGAGAGAATTTAACCCCACAACTGTTCGAATGATCACAAACAGCATTGACTTCATCAATATTATTTTCCGAGAGAAGTTTGCCACACCTCCACCGTGGATTGCTTTTGAGGGTTACAACCCTTCGTGGTGGGGAGGAAATATGCAAGGCACTCAGGGCTACTATAACGACAGCTACTTCTCGCCGTTTTTTACTAATTTAAGCGGAGCAGAAAGGGAAATTTATTACACAAGGTACGACGCGCCGAATGAATGGATAAATAGCTTGGAATTGATGTACGACGCTGAATGATCGTTTACCTTTCTGAGGCAGCTTCGCAGCCTAACGGGGGCAAGCCCCCTCGCCACAAAAAAACTCGTCAGCCTTAGCACTTCGTAATCTGCAAGATCGCATTGCGGACACAAAAAAGCCCACTGACCGTCACCGGTCCAGTGGGCTTTTGATCAGGCCTCTAGTTACAGAGCCATATCAGTCGCAGCATTAGCCTTCGGCGCCTTAGCCGGAGCAGCCGGAGCAGCAGCCGGAGCCGCCACCTGACCAATCGCCGGCGGCGGAGTCAGCTGCAGCACCTTGGCGGTGTAAGCCCACTCTTCAGCCACTTTCTCAGGGCTACCATTCAACTGAGTGCCGTAGCTCGGCACGATCTGGTGCAGCTTTTCCTGCCAGGCCGGCGAAGCGACCTTGTCCTTGAACACTTTCTGCAGCACGGTCAGCATGATCGGTGCAGCCGTCGAAGCGCCCGGCGATGCGCCCAGCAGACCAGCGATTGTGCCGTCTTGCGAAGCAACAATCTCGGTACCCAACTTCAGCACGCCACCGGCGGCTTCATCACGCTTGATGATCTGCACGCGCTGGCCGGCTTGCCACAGGCGCCAGTCTTCGGCTTTGGCGTTCGGGAAGTATTCTTTCAGGGCGTTGAGGCGGTCTTCGTCAGACAGCATCAGTTGGCCAGCGAGGTACTCGACCAGCGGGTATTCCTTGATGCCGACTTTGGTCATTGGCCACACGTTGTGCGTGGTGGTGGTGGTCAGCAGGTCCAGGTACGAGCCTTCTTTGAGGAACTTGGTGCTGAAGGTCGCGAATGGGCCAAACAGGATGACGCGCTTGCCGTCCAGGACACGGGTGTCCAGGTGCGGAACCGACATTGGCGGTGCGCCAACGGAGGCTTTGCCGTAGGCCTTGGCCAGGTGTTGCTCGGCGATGGTCGGGTTCTCGGTCACGAGGAACGAGCCGCCGACCGGGAAGCCTGCGTATTCCTTGGCTTCAGGAATGCCGGACTTCTGCAGCAGGTGCAGTGCACCGCCGCCCGCGCCGATGAACACGAACTTGGCGTCGGTTTCGGATTTGGTGCCGTCTTTCAGGTTTTTGTAGCTGACGCGCCAGCTGCCGTCTTCGTTCTTGGTGATGTCTTGCACTTCGCTAGACAGTTTCAAGTCGAACTTTGGCGTGGTTTGCAGGTGCGCAACGAATTGGCGGGTGATCTCGCCGAAGTTCACGTCGGTACCGATCGGAGACCAGGTGGCCGCGACTTTCTGGTTCGGGTCACGCCCTTCCATCATCAGCGGAACCCACTTCTTGATCACAGCCGGGTCTTCGGAGTACTGCATGCCGGCGAACAGCGGGCTCGCTTGCAGGGCTTCGTAGCGCTTTTTCAGGAACTTGATGTTGTCATCGCCCCACACAAAGCTCATGTGTGGCGTGGAGTTGATGAACGAACGCGGGTTCTTCAGCACGCCTTGCTGAACCTGCCAGGCCCAGAATTGACGGGAGATCTGGAAGGCTTCGTTGATTTCAACGGCTTTCGGGATCTGAACGTTGCCTTTATCGTCTTCCGGGGTGTAGTTCAACTCGGCCAGGGCGGAGTGACCGGTACCGGCGTTGTTCCAGCCGTTGGAGCTTTCCAGGGCGACGCCGTCGAGGCGCTCGACCATTTCCATCGACATACCCGGTTCCAGCTCATTGAGCCAGACACCGAGGGTTGCGCTCATGATGCCGCCGCCAATCAGCAGCACATCGACTTTCTTTGCCTCTTCCGCTTGCGCGGACGCGATCCCCATCGACAAAGCCAGCCCCAGCAGGGCCGTGTTCATTTTTTTAAACATGTGAAGCACCTATGATAAAACGCCATCCGCCCTTCCATCCCCACGCTTGAGGCCCCTGGTTCACGGCATGCAGGCAGCATGCTGTGGGTTCCGCACGCATAAGGATTGGAGGGTGGGCACACAAGGCCGACGTGTCTCCATCGACCTCAGTTTATATGTCCCTACTGAACTGACTTTTTATCGTTATTGGCTTCAGCTACTTGAGCGACAGTGATTCTGTTGGCGCGTCTCAAGGACGCGCAAACTGAATAGGTCAAAGCAAGTTAGGGCGAAGAATATCACGACACGGCAAACCCGCGCGTCTGTTCCCGACTTGATAGTCCTGGCTCGAGCGCTGAGCCCACTATACTCATCGTGATTTTCTCGACGAGCCTGTGAGGAGCAGTCATGAGCGACAAAAACGATTTGCGCAAATATTCCTCCCAAGTGGTCGACGGCGTGGAACGCGCGCCGGGACGATCCATGCTGCGCGCAGTGGGGTTCACGGATGAGGACTTCAAGAAACCGCAGATCGGCATCGCCTCCACCTGGGCGATGGTCACGCCCTGCAACATGCACATCGACAAGCTGGCGATTGAAGCCGAAAAAGGTGCGAATGCCGCTGGCGCCAAGGGCGTCATTTTCAACACGATCACCATTTCCGACGGCATCGCCAACGGCACCGAAGGCATGAAGTATTCGCTGGTGTCGCGGGAAGTGATCGCCGATTCCATTGAGGTGGTGGCCGGTTGCGAAGGCTTTGACGGCCTGGTGACCGTGGGCGGTTGTGACAAGAACATGCCGGGCTGCCTGATCGGCATGGCGCGGCTGAACCGCCCTTCCATCTTCGTCTATGGCGGCACCATCCGGCCGGGTGCCGGCCACACCGATATCATCTCCGTGTTCGAGGCTGTGGGTCAGCACGCGCGCGGGGATATCAACGAGATTCAGGTCAAGCAAATCGAGGAAGTGGCGATTCCAGGCCCCGGTTCCTGCGGCGGCATGTACACGGCCAACACCATGGCTTCGGCGATTGAGGCGTTGGGCATGAGCCTGCCCGGTTCCAGCTCTCAGGACGCCGTCGGCAGCGACAAGGCTTCGGACAGTTTCCGCGCCGGTCAGCAGGTCATGGAGCTGCTCAAGCGAGACATCAAACCGCGCGACATCATGACCCGCAAGGCCTTTGAAAATGCGATTCGGGTGGTGATCGCCCTCGCCGGCTCGACCAATGCCGTGCTGCATCTTCTGGCCATGGCGCATGCCGTGGATGTCGAGCTGACGCTGGATGATTTTGTCGAGCTGGGCAAGGTGTCCCCGGTGGTGGCCGACCTGCGCCCCAGCGGTCAATACATGATGAGTGAACTGGTGGCCATCGGCGGCATTCAGCCACTGATGAAGCGCATGCTCGCCGCCGGGATGCTGCATGGCGATGCGCTGACGGTCACCGGCAAAACCCTGGCCGAAAACCTGGAAAACGTGCCCGACTACCCCGAGGGCCAGGACGTGATCCTGCCCTTCGACCAACCGATCAAAAAGGACTCCCATTTAGTGGTGCTGCGCGGCAACCTTTCGCCCTCCGGTGCCGTGGCCAAGATCACCGGCAAGGAAGGCTTGCGCTTTGAAGGCACGGCGCGGGTCTATCACGGCGAGGAAGGTGCGCTGGCTGGCATCCTCAATGGCGAAGTCAAAGCCGGCGATGTGATCGTGATTCGCTACGAAGGCCCAAAAGGTGGCCCGGGCATGCGCGAAATGCTTTCGCCGACGTCAGCGGTCATGGGCAAGGGGCTGGGCAAGGACGTTGCGCTGATCACCGACGGCCGCTTCTCCGGCGGTTCACACGGGTTTGTGGTGGGTCATATCACGCCCGAAGCCTTTGATGGCGGGCCGATCGCGCTGATTGAAGACGGCGACAAGATCACCATCGACGCCGAAACACGGCAGATTACGGTCGATGTTTCCGACACCGAACTGGCCGAGCGCAAGACCCGCTGGGTGCGCCCGGAATCCAAGTACAAACGCGGCGTGTTGGCCAAGTACGCGAAGACCGTGTCCAGCGCCTCGGAAGGCGCCGTCACAGATAAGTACCTCTAGATCATCAAAGCCGAAACCGGTCCACCGACTGCGAGAGCTTGCCTGCGAGGGTGGACAACTCATCGGTGGTCGAGGCAGTCCGGCCAATAACCTTGCTGTTGCCTTCGGACATGCCGGCAATCATTTCGACCTGATGGGCGATTTCGTTGCTGGCCAGGCTCTGCTCACCGATGGTGCGGGTGATGTCATTGACCAGTTGCGTGGTGTTCAACGTGGCGTCGAGGATTTCGCGGATGGCGCGCTCGACGTCAGCGGTCACGGCCATGCCTTTGTCGACCTGTGCCACGCCCGCCTCCATGCTGGTCACGGCCTCGCGGGTGCTTTGCTGGATGCGTGAGACCATCGTGGCAATTTCCTGGGTGGAGGCGCTGGTGCGTCCCGCCAGGCTGCGCACTTCGTCGGCCACCACGGCAAATCCACGGCCCTGCTCACCGGCACGAGCGGCTTCGATCGCGGCGTTGAGCGCCAGCAGGTTGGTTTGGTCGGCGATGCCCTTGATCACCTGGATGATGCTGAAAATCCCTTCGGACTCCTTGTCCAGCGTGCGGATCACCTGGGCCGATTGCTGCGCCGAACGCGCAATACCGTCCATGTCGTTGACCACCTGATGAATCACGCGACCACCATCCTTGGCCAGTGCCTCGGCCTGATTGGCCATGTTCAGTGCGCGCTCGGCATGCCGGGTGATTTCCTCGATGCTCGCGGTCATTTCGCTGGCCGCCGCCGCCATGGTACTGGCGGCTACGCTTTGCTGCTGGCTGCTACCGGCGACTTCGTGGCAGCCACTGCTCAATTGCTCACTCATGCCAGTCACGCCGTGGGCGTTGCTGCGCACGACTTCGATCATGCTGCGCAGGTCGCGCTGCATGGTCGCGAGGCTGCGAATCAGCGCGCTCGCTTCGTCGTTGTGAGTGGGCTCGACAATCGGGTCGCTCAGGTTGCCATGGGCGATGCTGTCGGCGATGCGGCTGGCGGTTTTCAACGGCCCCATGATGCTCAGCATCACCCAGCGCCCTTGGGCCAACAGCAATAACAGGCTGGCGATCAGGACGCCGCCGAGGGTGAAGTTGGCGTTACTGATGACTTTCTGAGTACCGACACTGGTCTGTTGGGTGTTGGTTTCGATCAGTTCGCTGAGGGCGGCCATCTGGTCTTCCAGCTGGCTGAATACCGTACTGAAACTGCCCAGTTGTTGCTGCGCGGCTTCCGGATTTTCCAGCGCCAGCGCGACGATGCGTTCGGCGGCGCTGATGTAAGTATCGAGGCTGGGCTTGATCTTGTTCAGGCCCGCTTTAAGGGTGTCGTTAACCGGCAACTTGAGGTTTTCACCGAGCATTTCACGAAAATGCGCCGCATGTTCCTCGATGGAGGTGCGCACCTCGGCTTTGCTGCTGGTGCTTTTACCCAGCCCGACCAGCATCGCCGACAGCACGTCGGCGCGTAACGCGTCGTGCATCATGTCGGCTTCGAGGTGATTGCGCAGCACGGCCATACTGACCTCGTTGTCATTCACCGCCTCAGCCATCTGGGTGTTTCCCAGGTAACTGACCAGACTCATGATCAACGCGGTCATCAGCCCGGTGCCAATCAGCAGAATCAAACGTAATTTTATGGACACTCTGTGGATCCTCTCTCAGCACGTTTGCCAGTGGCGTAAAGCCCACTGCGGATTGGTTTGCTAAAGGGGATATCGGCTGGCACGAGTGGTTATTGAAGCGAATGTCCATACGCGCATGTCTTTACGACATGCGGTATGTTTTTTCGGTTTTGAGGGCGCTCGAATCAGGCTGCGGAGAAGAAATAGCGCGTCAGGTGAAAGAAGATCGGCGCGGCGAAGCAAATCGAGTCCATCCGGTCGAGCATGCCGCCGTGACCTTTGATCATGGTGCCCCAGTCCTTGGCGCTCAAACTGCGTTTGATTGCCGACATGACCAGACCACCGAGGAAGCCCATCACCACGATGACGAACGACATCATCAGTGACTGCCAGAAACTGAAGGGGGTCATCCAGAACATGCAGCCGCCAATCAGCGTTGCAGACAGGCCGCCACCGACCAGCCCTTCCACCGTTTTTGACGGACTCACCAGCGGCGCGACCTTGTGTTTGCCGAAGAGCTTGCCGAACACGTACTGCAACACGTCACTCAACTGAACAACGAACACCAGATAGAACAGCAGCAGCGCGTTTTGGCCCGCAAAACCTTCCAGATCCAGGAGCAAAAGCGCCGGTGCATGGCTGATGCAATAAATGCAGATCATCACGCCCCACTGGATCTTCGCCGTCCTTTCCAGGAAGCCGTCAGTGTCCTGACTCAGCACCGCAATCGCCGGCAACAGCAGGAATGAATACACCGGGATCAGCAGCGTAAACATCGAATACCAATGCGTACCGATCAGAATGTATTGCAGCGGGATCAGGATGAAGAACGCCGAAAACAGGGCGTTATGGTCACCCCGTCTGGTCGGTGTCAGGGTGATGAACTCCCTGAGCGCGAACAGTGAGATAAAACCGAACAGGACGACCGTTGCATTACCGCCCAGCAGGTAGGAAACGAAGAAGATGATGACCATCCCCCACCAGGCATTCACGCGCTGATTGAGGTTTTCGATGGTCGAGACAGCGCCTTCCGTTTTGGCCCGCCGGGCCAGCAATCGACCGGCCAGCGAAGCAATCGCCAGCAAGCACGCCAATCCAAAAAAGAACCACAAAAACTTGGCTTCAAGACTCATTTCGACAGCCCCACGATGGCGTTACGCGCGCGTTCCAGAAACACCTGTTTGTCCTCGCCAACAATCCTTTCCATCGGATTGCCGATACGGATCGTGCAGATGATCGGCAGAGGGACGTGTTTGCCTTTAGGCATGGAGCGATGCAGGTTTTCCAGGTAGATCGGCACCAGGTCGACATCGGGGAAGGTCTCGGCTAGGCGAAAAAGACCTGATTTGAATTCCCCGGGCAGTGCCTCGGATGAGCGAGTGCCTTCTGGAAAGAAAATGATCGAATGACCCGCCTGCACCACATCGAAAATGGGCTCCAGCGCGTTTTTACCGGGCGCCGGTTTACGGTCAATCAGCACGGCATTCAGGCCTTTCTGGGAGATATACGACAGAAACTTGTTCTTTCCCCAGTAATCGGCAGCAGCGATCGGCTTCACATTTAACCTGGCCTCGGGCGGCAGGGCCGCAATGATAGCCAAGGTGTCCATGTGACTGGTGTGGTTGGCGAAATAGATTCGCTGTCGCGAGAGATCCGGTGGGCTCTCCCATCTGGCCGTGACGCCAATCAGCAGTCGAAGAACAGAAATCAGCGCATTACTGATCCACATGGTCGGTCCCCTTCAACTGCTTGGCGATCGCCAGTGTTCGCGTGACGCAGGTTGCGACCGATCCAATGGCGATGACAGCCAGCGCGATCAACAGTACGTAGTGAGTGCCATAAACGTTTGCTTCGACGGCATTCAGCAGCAGTGCTGCGGTCATCACGGCCATTCGATGCTGCTTGGCCATAGGACCGATGAAGGTCTGCTTGAGGCCAATCGAGCCGCCGAACACCCTGACATAAGCAGTAAGGGCAGCGGCCAGGGCGGCGAACCATCCGAGGTCGGATTGCCCAATGGCATACCCCAACCCTACGATCAGCAGGCTGTCGGCTATCCGGTCCGGGAATTCGTTGTAGAGACTGCCGATGTCGGACTTCTTGCCGCCCTCTATCGCCACCATCCCATCGAAGAGATTGCACAGCAGGCGCAACTGAATGCCGATCGCGCAGCAGATCGATCCGATGACACCGCTATCAATATTGAGCGCCACGACGCCGGCAAACGCGAAGGCGATGCTGGCGACGGATATCTGATTGGGGGAAATGTCTCTTTTCACCAGAATGTCGGTGATGTGTTTTGCCCAGCCCGCAGAGCGCGTCTTGATGGGCCTTCTGTTGTCATCCACTGGCTAATATCCCTATAAATGATGAGTTACTACGTGTTGCAGTGTAATGGCGAGTCACGCTGACTACATCCAGCAATATGAAGGCTTCGTTTTTTTCTTGGGCGCATGCTAGGTTGTACGATGACCGATAAGTGATATTTTCACTTTCGCTCCGACAACCCACAACAACAAGGAAACACCGATGAAAAAAGTGAAACTGCTGATTGGATTCTTGTGCCTCTTCAGTGGCTACGTAGCCGCCGCTCCTGCTTCCGCCGACAAGGATGTTGCGCAAGCCGTCGATCATCTGACGCAAGCCATGTTGCACAAGAACATTGCCGATCTGAAAGCGCTGACCGCCGAGAACCTGACCTACGGGCATTCCAGCGGGAAGATCCAGGACAAGAAAGCCTTCATCGACGATATCGAAACCGGTAAAAGCGCGTTCAAAACCCTGGAGATGCAGAACCAGACCATCACCGTGTCGGGTGACGTAGCGTTGGTCCGACATCACTTCTCGGCACAAGCGCTGAAGGGCACCGAAGTGGTTCCGACCGAAATCGAGAACTTCCAGATCTGGCAAAAACAGAAAGGCCACTGGTTGCTGGTAGGCCGACAAGCGTTCAAGTTCTGATTTTTGCTTAACAGAGGGGACGCCGGTCAGCCAGGCGGCTGGTGTCCCCTACTCTCCCCCCCTTTATCTACCGTTGATCCGCGAGTTTGGCTTGAATCCTATAAAAACATATTTGTATGCTTAAATTGATATTGTCGAACAATCCCATCACCAGAGGGTGCCGTCATGAATATCAAAGTCCTGGCTTTAATGCTGTTGGCGTTCTGTGCTCAACCGGCCTGGAGCCAGAATCCCCCCGCCGCTCCAGCCTCCGCCGACAGCGCCGCGCTGACCACACGCCTGGCCTTGCGCGACCTGTGGGTCGAGCATATTTTCTGGATCAGAAACTACGCGATCGCCAACCAGGCAGCGGACAAACAGCAAGCCAAAGTCGCCGCTGACCAGGTCGTCGACAACGCGACCAAAATCGCTAATAGCATCGCTCCGCTCTACGGCCAGCCCGCAGCCGATCAACTGCTCAAGCTGCTTGCCGGTCACTGGGGCGCGGTGAAACACTACAGCGACGCCACGGTTGCCAAAGACACGAAAGGCAAGCAGGCAGCCGTCACGGATTTGACCAGCAATGCCAAGGCGATTGCGGCGTTTCTGGCCAAAGCCAACCCCAACCTGCCTGAAAACACACTGGTTGCCATGTTGTCGGCTCACGGCGGCCACCACGTCGCCCAGGTCGATGAACTCGCCGCGCATGACTATGCAGGCGAAGCACGTACCTGGCAGATGATGCGCACCCATATCGTGTCGCTGGCTGACGCGTTGACGGCCGCACTGGTCAAGCAGTTCCCGGACAAGTTCTGATACCGCGCGAGGGCAAACCATGCTGGAAGGACTGGGCCGTACACAGCAGGACCTGCTCAATGCGTTGCTGCACCATGCGGGCGGCATGAGCATTGACGAGTTGGCTGACCATCTTTCGGTGACACGCACCGCGGTTCGCCAGCACCTGGCGGCGCTGGAGCGTGACGCCTTGGTGCTGCGCGGCGAAACCCGGCCGACGGGCCGACGTCCGGAGCAGCTATATCGGCTCACCGACCATGCGCGGGAGCAGTTCCCTCGCCAATACCAGATGCTGGCCAGCGTGCTGATCGAGGAAGTGGCCGACATCATCGGCCACGACGCCCTGGCTTCGCTGATGCGCAGCATGGGCCGTAAACTGGCCCAGGACCGCGAACCCCAGGTGGTTGACGAAGCCAGGATCGTGCAGCACATGAACCAGGCGGGATACGAAGCAGAAGTGTTTTTTCGCTCGTCCGATGACAAGGAAATCGTCGCGCACAACTGCGTCTTCCATCGCCTGGCCGCGGCCCACCCGGTGGTCTGCGAACTGGACCTGGCCTTGATCGGAGCGTTAGGCGGCGGTGAAGTCGATCACACAGAGTGCATGGTGCGCGGCGGAAATGTCTGTCGATTCAAACTGCGACCCGTCGTAGAAAAGGCCAGCGAGCCTGATAACTCCGGGCCTTCTGGTCGAAAAGATCGGGCTGATGATTCACCGGATTGATCCGCAGAAGCCCTTCTTCGACATCACTCAAACCGTAAGGCGCATACACCTCGCCGGTCACCACATCCAGACCGATACACGTGCCCGCAATCAGATACCGATCGATGCCATCCTTTGCCGACTGAAGCTTGGGATAAGCCCTGCCAAATCGCTGCCCGTACCAAAGGTGAACCCGTGCCTGGTTCTTGATTTCGATGTTTACGTCGAGGTCGTGAAAGAGCTTCCGGGCGGCAACGATGACTTCATTCTCGGCCTCCCACGACACGTCTTCATCAAAGTAGAAAACGTCGTAATCCTTGATGCCCCAAGCGGCGGAAAGCCCGGTTTGATGATTCCAGACCGCCTGAAAAAGGCAGCCCGCCGTCAACATGCATTGGTTCAGGCCGAGTGAAGGCAAGCGCCGGGCAATCTCGGCATTTGCCGGATTGGTCATCGCGATCTCAATCAACGTTTCAGCGGTTAACGTCATACTCTCTCCATGGAGTGCATCAAATCCTGGGGGCTGAAGATACATCAAAACCGCCCGACGAAAGACCGGGCACTTGGGTTTCACCCAACTCGGCAGACCGCTAAAGTGGCGCAACCGACACCTGAGAAACGATGAACATGGATGCACTTCACCAAGGAAGTTGCCTGTGCGGCGCAGTGAACTATCTCGTGGCCGAGGACCGAGTGAACGCATTCGGCCAAAAAGCGAAAGCACATGAGGTACATTGATACCTGATCCCAAATTCACTGACGGGAGGGACCGTATATGACGACGCGAACTGAAACTGCCATCCTGGCCGGTGGCTGCTTCTGGGGCATGCAGGATTTGCTGAGACGCTACCCCGGCGTGCTGTCCACGCGGGTAGGCTACTCGGGCGGCGATGTACCCAATGCGACTTACCGTAACCATGGCACGCACGCGGAAGCGATCGAGATCGTGTTCGATCCGGACCAGATCAGCTATCGCCAGATCCTCGAGTTTTTCTTCCAGATCCACGACCCGACGACGAAAAATCGCCAGGGCAACGATGTGGGTATGAGCTATCGCTCGGCACTCTTCTATCTCAACGATGAACAGAAGCAGGTAGCCGAGGACACCGTGGCCGACGCTGATGCATCCGGCTTGTGGCCCGACAAAGTTGTCACTGAAATCGTGCCAGCGGGCCCGTTCTGGGAGGCAGAGCCGGAACATCAGGACTACCTCGAACACTATCCCAACGGCTACACCTGCCATTTCATTCGACCAAACTGGAAACTGCCTAAACGAGGGTGATGGTGCGGCGAAATCCGGGTGAACACTCGACAGGCTCCAGCGATCCCGCCCGGCGCAATTTCCCGCGACTACAACCCCGCGCATTTCGATGCGCGTTTCGCCGAGGCCCGCGGCGTCAGGCATGACGTTCCACTTCAAGAAGCCCGTGTATGCCGGCGACACCATCACCTGCCATTGGGTGATCACGGACATCGATGAAAAAGGCCGCGCCACGGCGGCGATCACGATGAGCAACCAGGACGACATCATCGTGATGGAAGCACAAACCAGCGGCGTCGTGCCGGGTGTGAAGGAGCGAGAAATCCTGACGCAGATGCTGCAAGAAGGTGATCCCACAAACGGTGTAACGGCCCCTCGCGAATAACGGCTGAACACGTATCAGTGAAGCATCGGATAGCCCGAAGATTTGTATCGTTCTGTATGTTCGCTGGAGATCTTACACAGCGTTACACAACCGCCGGATCAGGACACATACGCAGTACATGAAGGTGAAAAAGTTGGTGGCGTCGAACACCTGGCGTTCTCCGATGAACCCAGGCTAAAGAGCCCAACACCCCCAGCAGGAGCCACCTCATGATCAATGAAATCGATACCGTGCTTTACACCGGCAAGACCCACACGACCGGAGGCCGTAACGGCGAGGCGCGAAGCGACGATGGACGTTTGGACATCAAGCTATCCGCGCCTGGCTCGTCAGGGAGCGGCACCAATCCCGAACAGCTGTTGGCGGCAGGTTGGTCGGCCTGTTTCATCGGTGCAATGGGTAAGGCGGCTGTCGCGTTGAAGGTGACTCTGCCGAGCGACGTCGCCGTCGATGCCGAAGTGGACCTGGGCAAGACCGAAGACGCCTTCTTCCTCCAGGCGCGCCTCAATGTCAGTCTTCCGGGCCTGGACCCTGCTGTCGCACGGGCGGTGGTGGATGGCGCCCACCAGCGGTGCCCGTACTCCAAGGCGACCCGTGGCAACATCGACGTCACGATCAATCTGGTTTAACCAAAGCACCCCGCGCAGCCTGCCTTCCCGGCAGGCTGCGCTCGGTCAATCATCCTCATGCAACTTGATACCGCGGGCGTGAAGCAGGTGCGGAACCACCAGCACCAGCAGCGTCAGCGCGAGGAACGCGGCCGATATCGGTTGCGTGACAAACACCAGCCAGTCTCCCTCGCTGATGGACAACGCATTACGCAGCTGCTTTTCAGCCATGGGCCCCAGCAGCATGCCGACGATTACGGGGGCGACGGGGAAATCGAAACGACGCATCAGCACCCCGCCCCAACCAATCCCCAACATCAGCAACAGGTCGAAGGAAGAGTGACGCATGCCGTACACGCCGATGGTGGCAAACACCAGAATGCCGGCGTTCAGGTACGGCCGGGGAATCTGCAGGAGTTTGACCCACAGCCCCACCAGCGGGAGATTCAACACCAGCAGAATCACGTTGCCGACATACAGCGAGGCCACCAGGGTCCAGACCAGTTCCCCCGACGTCTGGAAGAGCATCGGCCCCGGCTGCAGGTTGTAGTTCTGGAACGCGGCCAACAGAATCGCCGCGGTGGCGGACGTCGGAATACCGAGCGTCAGCAACGGCACCAAAGAACCCGTCGCGCTCGCGTTGTTGGCCGCCTCGGGACCGGCAACCCCCTCGATCGCTCCTTCGCCCTTGCTGCCCGCAAACTCTTTCGGGTACTTGCTCAATTTGCGTTCCGCCGAATAGGACAGGAACGTCGGAATTTCAGCACCACCGGCTGGAATCGAGCCGAATGGAAAACCGATCAACGTGCCCCGTAGCCAGGCGGGGACCGAGCGTTTCCAGTCAGCGCGCGTCATCCACAACGAGGTCAAGCGGTGCCGACCGGACGCTTCTTCTTTTTGATACAGCAGGCTGTACAAGGCCTCACCTACGGCAAACAAACCGACCGCGACGAGCACGACTTCGATGCCATCAACCAACTCCGGCACCGCCAAGGTGTAGCGGGCAATGCCCGAGGTCGAGTCCAGGCCGATCAAGCCGATGGTCAGTCCAATCCCGAGCGAGGCAAAACCGCGCAGCATCGAAGCACCGAGTACCGCAGACACCGTCGTGAAGGACAGCACCAGAATCGCGAAATACTCGGCAGGACCAAACTTGAGCGCCAGCGTGGCAACAATCGGGGCAAACAACGTCAGCAACACCGTCGCGATGGTGCCGGCTACAAATGAGCCTATCGCCGCCGTTGCCAGGGCCGGTCCTGCCCGGCCGTTACGCGCCATGAGATTGCCTTCCAGGGCCGTGACCATGGAGGAGGATTCACCGGGCGTATTGAGCAGGATGGAAGTGGTCGAGCCGCCGAACTGCGCGCCGTAATAGATCCCGGCGAACATGATCAAGGCGCCCGTAGGATCAACCTTGGCGGTAATCGGCAACAACAGAGCAACGGTCAGCGCCGGTCCAATACCCGGCAAGACACCAATGGCGGTGCCGAGCAAACAGCCGATAAAACCCCACATCAAATTGATCGGTGTCAGTGCAGCGGAAAAACCAATGGCCAGGTTCGCGAGAGTTTCCACCTTGTTTACCTCCTTCGACCCGGTCAGATCCAGGCATTGACAAGGGGCGGCAGGGAAACCCCTAGCCCGGCGTTGAACAGCCAGTAAATCGGCAGCGTCAAGGCGATGCCGATAGCGAGGTCCTTCACTGGCCGACGACTGCCAAACCCTCGCGCCGAACAGGCAAACAGCAGCCCGGCGGCCAATACGAAGCCGATGAGGTTAATCAGCACGGCTACCCCCACAAGCCCCGCCGTCACCCAGGCTGCGCCGGCTTTGCCGCCGGGCAGCGCTTGGGCAGCTTCGTCGCTGTGGTCTGCCAACTCGCGAAATCCACCGGTGATGGCCTGATAACACAGCAATAGACCGACGACGCCCAGGAACACCGCGACGGCGTACGGATAGACGTGGGCTCCCAGGATGACGAACCCCATCTCAGGCGGAAACCGGAATGCGCCCACCGCCAACACGGCGCTGATGGCAATCACTCCGCCGCCGATCGCCAGTTGCACCGGCACGATTGCGCGAGACTCAGTCATTGCGAAACCAGCCCGACCTCGACCAGCATCGCACGCAGCCGCACATGCTCGTCGTCGACAAATTTGCCGAACTCATCGCCGGTCAGGACGTTGGGTGACCATTTGTTGGTGTCGATATTGTCTTTCCAGACTTTGCTGTTGGTGGCGGCCACGACAGCGTCGATCACTTCTTTGCGCTGCTCGGGCGTGAGGTTCGCGGCACCGTAAACACCCCGCCAATTGCCGATGGTCACGTCGTAGCCTTTCTCCTTGAGGGTCGGTGCATCGATGCCTTCAATGCGTTCCGGCGCGCCGATGGCGAGTACTCGGAACTGGCCGTTCCTGATGTATTGACCAAGCTCGGCATAACCACCGGTGATCACCTTGATCTGTCCGCCCAATGCTTGAGCAACGACTTCACCCCCGCCCGCGAAGGCAACGTAATTCACCTTGTTGACCGGGACACCCATTTTCGCGGCCAATTCGGCAATGCCGATGTGATCGATCGACCCCTTGGAACCACCGCCCCAGGAGATGCTGGTCGGCTTGTCTTTGAAGACTTTCAGCAAGTCCTCCAGGGTTTGGAATTCAGACTCCTTGCGAACGGCAATCACGTTGTATTCAGTAAACAGCCGGGCAATCGGCGTCACGTCCTTCAAGGTGATCTGCGGTTTGTTCTGTTCAATGGCAGTGACCATGATCGCGCCGACAACCAGCAGCGCATTCGGATCGCCCTTGGTGCTGTTGGCGAACTGCGCCAACCCCAACGTCCCCCCTGCTCCGCCCTTGTTCTCGAAGGTGGTGGATTTGGCCGTGTTGGCCTCGATCAAGGCTTTGCCCAGAACCCTGGCGGTCTGGTCATAACCGCCACCCACAGAACCCGGGGCCATGAACTTGACGGTGTCCAGCGCAAAGGCCGGTGTCGCGAGCGCAGCTGCGGTAACGGCCGTTGCGATGCAGCGGCTGAATCGACGGAACAAAGCGGACATAAGTGGTCTCCCGAGACTTTTGTTTTTATGGCACCCGTTGAGCGTCGATCAGGAATAAACCCTGATCAATGGATATCCATCTCGGGATAAGCGTAGGCCATGGTTCGGGCGACGACATACAACGCAAAATCCCTTGAAGTAAGCCTGATGCCAATCAGTTAAGCCGCAATGCAATCTGTAGCAGCTGAAATTGCTTAACTGACTGGCATTAGGCATCGGTGCCCCCCTGGGATCATGCCGATGTTGTTATGTGTTGGTTTTCAGCTTGGTCCACAGGCGAGTGCTCAACCGTGCGATGGCCGCAGGCAACTCCTCTACGGTAAACAACTTGTCCAGCACGCTTTTCGGCGGGTAGATCGCCAGGTCCTGCTTCACTACCGGAGTTACATATTCATCCGCCGCAAGGTTGGGGTTGGCGTAATGAATGCTGTTGCTGATGTTGGCAATAACCTGCGGCGTCAGCAGGTAGTTCATGTAGGCATAGCCATTCTTCTCGTGTGGCGCGCTCTTGGGCATGACCACCATGTCGAACCACAGCGTCGAGCCTTCGTCAGGGATCGAATAGGCGATGTCGATGCCGTTGTTGGCTTCCTTGGCGCTGGCGGCCGCCTGCACGATGTCGCCATTGAAACCGATCACCGCGCAGACATTGCCGTTCGCCAGGTCGCTGATGTACTTGGAGGCGTGGAAATACTGGACGTAAGGCCTGATTTTGAGCAGCGCCTGCTCGGCTTTCTTGTAGTCCGCCGGCTCGTGGCTATGGGGTGGCAGCCCCAGGTAGTTCAGGGTGATCGGCAGGATCTGCGTAGGGTTATCGATAATCGCCACGCCGCACTGGCTCAGTTTCTTGATGTTGTTTTCATCAAAAAACAGATTCCAGGAATGGGTGACATCGGTGTTGCCGAAGATCGCCTTGATCTTCTCGACGTTGTAGCCGATACCCGCCGTGCCCCACATGTACGGATAACCGTACTGGTTGCCCGGATCATTGACCTCGAGTTTTTTCATCAACGCCGGGTCAAGGTTTTTCCAGTTGGGCAGCTGGCTTTTATCGAGTTTCTGCACCGCCCCGGCTTTGATCAATCGGGACAGAAAATGGTTCGAAGGGCTCACCACGTCATAGCCGGTGTTGCCGGTCATCAGTTTGGATTCCAGCACTTCGTTGCTGTCGTGAATGTCGTACGTTGCCTTGATCCCCGTTTCCTTGGTGAAGGTGACCAAGGTGTCGTCGGCGATGTAGCCGTTCCAGTTTGAAATATTGACGGCTTCGTCGGCGTAAGTGGCTGCCGACAACGTCGTCAGCACGACCATCAGGGAAATGTTTTTGACGCGCATGTTCAATCACCGTGTGTTTGATGAGTTTTTATTCTTTGATCGCCGGGTGTTCTAGATTTCTGTTTTGGCCCTGACCGCCTCCACGCGCATTCGAAGCATGGCACCGATATCGAGCAAGGGCCGCGGTGGCAGCCAGCCTGGCTGGGCTCTGCGCATCACTGATTCGAGGATGGGCGAGCTGGCACCCGATGCCAGTTCGGCGAGCAAGCGTCCCCAAAGGGTTCCGCGTGCGACGCCCGAACCATTGCAGCCGGCCACCGCAAACACACCTTCGTCGACCTTGGCGAAATACGGTTGCCCGGTGCGTGAAGCGCTCAAATGTCCGGTCCAGGTGTATTGAATGTCCTGCTCGTTCAAGAATGGGAAGCGTCGTTGCAAGCCGAGCACATGGTGCTGACGACGGTGCAGCAGCTCACTGTTGGATAAATCCCGAGAACGGTATTCCGCCGTGTTGCGGATCATCACGCGGCGGTCCGGGGTCAGTCGCACCGTGGCGCCCAAGGGCCGGGTCGACAGCACACCCCAAGGCTCAACCGCGCCGATGGACTTGAACTCGGCGTCGCTGAGCGGCCGTGTCAGGCTGGCACTGAGTTCCATCGGGAACGTCCCGCTGTCCTCGATTCCGGAGCGCGGGATGAACGCGTTCAAGCACACCAGCACTTGCCTGGCCTCAATGCTTCCATCGGTGCCATTGGCGCGAATACGTCCTTTACCCGAACGCTCCAGGCCGGTGATATCGGTGTTCTCAAACAGGGTTACCGTGTCCGGCAGCATGTCCAGCAGGCCCTTCACGTATTTCGCCGGTTGCAGCAGTGCGTTGCCATTGCCGCACCAGATCGCGGCCTGGTAATGCGCGGTGCCCAGTTGTTTGCTCAGCGGTTCACCTTCCAGAAAATGCGCAGAGGCGCCGACAGCGCGTAGCGTCGCCAGTTTGGCGGCGACATCGGTCAACTTGCCGGGATCGTTGACGGCGAAGAAGTAGCCCGACTCCCTGAATTCACATTCGATACCCAGACGAGCGATGCGTCGGCGCACTTCGTCACTGGCGGCGCGGGAAATCGAGGTATCGACTTCAAAACCGGCGAACCCCGGGTTGCCGATCAACTCATCCTTGGCCGGATGTTCGTGCCCCACCACGAAGCCCGAATTGCGCGCCGAAGCGCCCTGTGCGGCCCGTTGTCTGTCGACGATCACGATCCTCGCCTGAGGGTGCATTTCAGCGAGTGTGTGAGCGGCGCACAGCCCGGTGATACCGGCACCGACAATCAGCCAATCGGCTTTTTGCGCGCCTTTGAGAGCATCGCGAGCGGGAGAACTCCCCGCCTGCGCAATCCAGCCACATACATTGGTCATGCATCACCTCATCTGCCTGTCGTTCCGCAAGCACCTCACATGACGTCATCGCATGAGTATTTTCGGAGGGTGCTGGCTAGAGCTAGAATTTATAAGGCCTGTAGTGATACAACCAACGTTATAAAATCATCGAGCCATTCATAAAACGCATGGATAAAATCCACCACGTTCCTTCTCTCCAGGCCTTGCAGGCGCTGGTCGAGGTCGCAGGCTCGGGCAGCTTCACGCAAGCGGCGCAAAAGCTGTGCCTGACCCAAAGCGCAGTGAGCCGAAAAATCCAGCAGTTGGAGAGCCACTTCGACTTGCCGATGTTCGTGAGGAATAGCCGCAGTGTTCGACTGACACCGGAAGGCGAGCAGGTCCTTGCGACCGCCCGAAGTATCCTGGCGCAACTGAAAACCCTTGAAGATCGGCTGACACCGCAAAAACGACCCTTCCGCATTCGCATGCATGTGTCGCTGGCGGTTCGATGGTTGTTGCCAAAGTTGAGCGAGTTCTATCGAAGTCATCCGCAGGTTTCGCTGTCGATCGAAACCGTGGCCACGGAAGTGGTGGAGCCGGCCATCGACAGCGACGCCTACATCCTCTATCTGCCCGAGCCGTCCCGCGATCCTGACTGCCTGACGTTGTTTGAAGAGGCGCTGGTGCCGGTGTGCGCCCCGGGCCTGGGCAGCACCTCCGAGCCGTTGGAATCGGTGGCCGATCTCGTGCGTTTCCCGCTGTTGCATCGCTCGGCGGACAAGCATGACTGGGTCCAGTGGCTGCACGCCAATGGCGGCCAGTCACTCGAGGACTACCGCCATATTCCCTTCAATCTCGACGAGTTGGCGCTCGATGCGGCGGCGCGAGGACTGGGGGTCGCCATGACCGACCTGACCCTGGCAGGCGAATCACTCGAACGAGGCGTGCTCGTCGTTCCCTTCGGCCACCCCTTGAAGACTCGCGGCATTTACGCTTTGAACCTGCAACCTTCCGCCGCCGCTCATCCAGCCTGCTCGCTGATCATGCAGTGGTTTGCCCAACAGGCCGAACAGCCCGCAGGCGACGTCTGACCATCAGGGTTTAAACACTACGTTCCGCCTCCCACCCCTTGTGTCGCATTGGCAAAAGCAGCGTTCGCCTCTTGAACCAGCTTGCGCCATTCAACGCTGTTGATGAGTCCGGTGCGCTCCATCTCATCGGCAGCCCTGAGCAACTCGTCATATTGCTCTTCGGCATCCATCCGGATTTCAGGCGCTTTCAGGAGCTGATACCAGGCCGCCAGGGCTTCACTCTTTTGATCATCACTCATGCTGAAACTCCCAAAGACAGTCTTCATTTGGCAGTTTTCTCATGGGGGACGTTCCTCGCTCCCGACATACGGCAGGCATAAAGACAGTTGCGCCGTGCATTACAAACTTGTCATTGAGTTGTCAGCGTAGCCAGCACCCTCGCTTCATACAGTGGCGTCGTCAGTCACCCACCGCGGGTGACACACCTACCACTGATGAAAAAGGGTCGACACCATGAAAGCAATGAGCAAACTCTGCCTGATCGCCGCCAGCCTGTTGATACTGGGCACCGGTTCCGCCATGGCCAGCGACATCGCGCCGGTCAAGGCCAACAACGTCGTGCTGGTGCACGGTTCCTGGGCCGATGGCTCGAGCTGGTCGGACGTGATCACCCGGTTGCAGGCTGCCGGCTTGCACGTGACTGCGGTGCAAAACCCCTTGACCTCAGTCGCCGACGACGTTGCCGCAACCCAGCGCGTGCTCGATCGACAAGACGGCCCAACCGTGCTGGTCGGCCACTCCTACGCCGGCACTGTGGTTAGTGAAGCCGGGGTCAATCCGAATGTTAGCTCGCTGGTTTATGTCGCCGCCCGAGCACCGGATGCGGGCGAGGACTTCGTCGCGCTGTCGGCCAAGTACCCGACCATGCCCGTGCGCGCCGGCACCGAAGAACACGATGGTTTCATCAGCCTGAAGCAAGACGCCTTCCTCAAGTACTTCGCCAGTGACGTGCCCCATGAAAAGGCAATGGAACTGTTTGCCGTCCAGCAACCGATCGCCAAAACCCTGTTCACCGACCGCACCACCGCTGCCGCCTGGCACACCAAACCATCCTGGTACGCGGTCTCCAGCCTCGATCAGACCATCAACCCAGACCTGGAACGCTTCCTCGCCAAACGCATGAACGCGACCACCATCGAGCTGCCGTCGAGCCATCTGTCTTTGGTCTCCCACGCCAAAGAAATCGCTGACCTGATCCTCGAAGCCGCTGGTCGCCAACCGTAACTTCGGCGCCGTTTCATTACAAAATTGTCATTCAACTGTGGGTCGGCTGTGCGGATCGCCTGGTTAACCTGAATTCACTGCCAGGCAACCCATCAGCAGCCAACTCGCCCCCGAAAAAAGGGAATAATCATGAAAATGTTAATCCTCGGTTTTGCGGCTCTCCTCGCCACCGGTTCGGCGCTTGCCGACACCCAGACCGCCGAACCTGTCATCCACGACAAGACCGGTTTCTTCGTCCACCTCGATATCGCCAAAGATCTGTCCAGCAATATCATCACGCAAGATTGCGGCATCGTCCCCGCGCAGCTGATTTACCTCGACCATCAGGGTCGCAAGCATGTGCTGGATTACCAGGTCCAGGGCATGGGTTGCATTGGTGATAATTGATCAGACGCCTGTACTCACAGAGGATCGGGCTACACTGGCGCCACTGGCAGACCTCTGTAGCCCGCCGCCGCGACATGTATGTTGCTGACACCGAACCAGGCAAATCCCATGAATATCCTCGTAGTCGAAGACGAACCCAAGGCCGGTAACTACCTGCTCAACGGCCTGCAGGAACTCGGCTACTCCGTCAGCCTGGCCCGCGATGGCGTCGATGGCTTGCACCTGGCCCTGGAGAACAATTTCGACGTCATTGTGCTGGACGTCATGATGCCGAAAATGGATGGCTGGGAAGTCCTGCGCCGCTTGCGCAAAGAAGCCGACACCCCGGTGCTGTTTCTCACAGCCCGCGATGACATCGCCGACCGCATCAAGGGCCTGGAACTGGGCGCCGACGATTACCTGATCAAACCGTTTTCCTTCGCCGAACTGGTGGCGCGCCTGCGCACCCTGACCCGGCGCGGTCCCACCCGGGAAGAAGAACAGTTGCAAGTCACCGACCTGCAAATCGACGTGCTCAAACGCCGAGTCACCCGTGCCGGCGTGCGAATCACCCTGACCAACAAGGAGTTCGCCCTGCTGCATCTGTTCGCCACGCACCAAGGCCAGGTTCTGTCGCGCTCGATGATCGCTTCGCGAGTCTGGGACATGAATTTCGACAGTGACACCAACGTCGTGGATGTCGCGGTGCGGCGCCTGCGGCTGAAAATCGACGACCCGTTCCAGCTCAAATTGATTCACAGCGTGCGCGGAATCGGCTACCGCTTCGATACGCAACCATGACCTCCCGCCTTCGCCACTCATTAACACTGCGCCTGGCCCTTGTGTTTGCCTTGCTCGCCTTTGTCTCGCTGACCCTCCTGGGTGTGGCGTTGTACCGGGATCTGGAACGCGAACTGATTCGTCGTGACGACGCCGCTCTGGTGAACCGCATCGATCAACTGCGCACCTTCCTCAACGACAGCAACACGCTGGACCTGATCAGGACAAAACCGGCGTTGTTTCAGAACATGCTGGGCAATCGCGAGGCGCTGCTGACCATCGGCGCCCCCGGACAAAAACCGTTGCTGGTGGTCAACCCCGGAAACCTCGCCGTGCCATCGCTGGCACCGGTAGCCATGGACCATCCGTTGGCGCTGGCCGACGTGCAGCACTACCCGAGTGTGGACGGCGTGCCCTTCGCAGCGCTGGCGGCGACCATCGACTCCGGCGACCTAGGCAGCCTGCAAGTGGTCACCGGGCGCCTGATGACCGAGCGCACCGCGGTCCTCGCGCGCTACCGTCTCAACGTTTACCTCTTGGCCAGCGTGGCAGCGATTCTACTGGCCCTGTCCGGCTATCTGCTGGTGCATCGGGGGCTCTTGCCCGTGCGACGCCTGGCCCGACACGCCCAAGGCATTGGCGTCGACAACCTGACCGAGCGCCTCGACAGCCAGGGTGCACCGCGGGAACTGCTGCCGATGATCGAGGCGTTCAACGCGATGCTCGACCGTCTCGACAAGGGCTTCGTGCAACTGGGTCAGGTGTCGACCGACATGGCCCATGAACTGCGCACACCGATCAATAACTTGCTCGGCGAAACCCAGGTCGCCCTGCAGCAAAACCGCAACATCGAGGCCTATCAGCAACTGCTCGCCTCCAATGTCGAGGAGCTGGAGCGTCTGGCACGGATGCTCGACAACATGCTGTTTCTGGCCCGCACCGACCCGGCCAGCGCTTTGCGCCAACGGCAGGAACTGGATGCGGCCGAAGAAATGGAACGCATGGCCGACTATTTCGAAGGGCTGGCGGCGGAAGTCGGCATCAACATCGATGCCCAGGGCTGCGGAGTGATCTGGGCCGAACCGATGTTGCTGCGCCGCGCCCTGGCCAACCTTTGCGCCAACGCGATCAAATACGGCGCGCCTGACTCCGAGCTGTTAATCCGCGCCACACCCGCGGCCGACGGCATCCGCCTGCACGTGCGCAACCAAGGCCAGACCATCCCCGCCGAACACTTGCCCAGACTGTTCGAGCGCTTCTACCGCGTCGACGAATCCCGCGAACGCTCGGCGCACTCCAACGGCCTGGGCCTGTCAATCGTGGCGACGATCATGCAGCTGCACAATGGGGCTTACAGCGTTAGCAGCAGCGAAGGCATCACCTGCTTCGAGCTGTTTTTTCCGGCGCGGCAACAGGATGAATGATGTCGGACCGGCCTGTCGTATGAACTGAATCTGCCCGTCTCTGCCCCGCTACATGTCTCATTTTATTTCCCTGGCCTTCACGACTTTATCGGCAAGACGATTGCGCAAAAACCGGCAGCTCTGACCGGTGCAGAGTTTCGGTTCCTGCGTAAAGAGCTGGGTTTGTCTCAAGAAAGACTGGCCAGCATTGTCGGGCTGACCTCTCAAGCGGTGGCGATCTGGGAAAAGACTGACAAGATTCCGACTGTAAATGATCGCTACCTGCGTGGGCTTTACCTGGAAGCCAAGACTGGCGAGGCGGATCTGATGGCCGCCATTAACTCGATCAACGAACTGGATCATGAGCTTCATAAGCTCAACCTTCAGTTTGAAGATGGATGGCACAAGCAAGACCAAACGTGCGCCTGACCAAGACCTGAATTACAAAGCCCGGACGTGTCCCGGGCTTTTTATTTTCTTTTCTGCGCTTTTGACCGGATCAAAAAGCGACTTCGACTGAAATGGCCAAAAAAGCCACCCCCCTTGAGCAGTTTTGGCATAGGCCAACATCATCGCGGTGTCTAGACTCACCTCCATATAACAGTGCAAAAGCACACTTGAATCCAGGACTGTTCCAGGGGAACCCGCATGAACCCATCCGACATTTTTGTTATCAGCGCCGTCCGCTCGGCCATCGGCAGCTTTGGCGGTTCGCTCAAAGATGTGCCGCCCATTCAATTGGCCACTGACGTTTGCCGTGCCGCCATTGAACGTTCGGGGCTGGCACCTGAACACATCGGTCACGTGGTGATGGGGCATGTGATCCCGACGGAAGCACGTGACGCCTACATCTCTCGTGCCGTGGCGATGAATGCCGGCCTGCCGAAAGAGACGCCTGCCTTCAACGTCAACCGCCTCTGCGGTTCTGGTTTGCAGGCCATCGTCAGCGCAGCACAGAGTTTGATGTTGGGAGACGCAGGCGCTGCGCTGGCGGGTGGTGTCGAATCCATGAGCCGCGGAACCTATCTGTTGCCGCAGGCGCGCTGGGGCGCCCGCATGGGTGATATGCAAGCCATCGACTACGTGCTCGGCGTTCTGCAAGACCCGTTTGGCGGTTTCCACATGGGCATTACTGCGGAAAACGTCGCCGAGCGCTATGGCATCACTCGTCAGGCTCAGGATGAGTTGGCGCTGCTCAGCCAGCAACGGGCGGCCCGGGCGATTGCCGAAGGGCGATTCACCGACCAGATCGTGCCGATCGAAGTGGCGTCCCGCAAAGGTACCGTGACGTTTGCGACGGACGAACATGTCCGCGCCGAGGTCAATGCAGAGCAATTGGGCAAGATGAAACCGGCCTTCAAAAAAGACGGCAGCGTCACCGCCGGCAATGCATCGGGCCTCAATGACGGTGCCGGTGCACTGATCCTGGCCACCGGTCAGATGGTTCTCGATCAAGGTCTCAAACCGATGGTCCGACTGGTCGGTTATGCCCATGCCGGTGTGGAGCCAGAGCTGATGGGGCTGGGACCAATTCCTGCCACCCGCCTGGTCCTCAAACGCGCCGGCCTGACCGTTGCCGACCTGGATGTCATCGAGTCCAACGAAGCATTCGCGGCCCAGGCGTGTGCCGTGGCGCAGGAACTGGGCTTCGACCCGGCGAAGGTCAACCCGAACGGTTCGGGGATTTCTCTGGGCCACCCGGTGGGCGCGACCGGTGCGATTATCGCCACCAAAGCCATTCACGAATTGCACCGTGTTCAGGGCCGTTATGCCTTGGCAACCATGTGCATCGGCGGCGGCCAAGGCATCGCCGTGTTGTTCGAACGCGTCTGATCGACCCAAACGAAGACGGCGCCCATTGTGGGCGCCGTCTTGTTTTACCGCGATGGAATCTGTGCGCAATGCACTCCGATTTCAGCTCGGCGTAAACCTCGATCACTGCGCGACCAAACCCGCGCCCCATTTCCGATGAATGACCAGGCAAAACCTTGCTGCAGACACCGCGGACGGCCCCGCAGCAGGCGCCGGTCGGTATCTCGACGCGCTTCATTTTTTCAGTCCCGGAGGTTCTACTAGACTACGCAGAACTACGGCAGATTCAGTGAATGATTTCACAGTACTGCTAAAGTGATAGCACGCGTCGCCACATGCTCCCAAAGCCTGTAATTTTCGAAGGTGGGTGGCAGATTACGGTGATGCCGAGGCTCTCAAGCGAGGGCAGCATGAACTGAATCGCGCCATCATCGAGCGCGAGGGGCAGCAGACATGAGGTCTAGATATGATATTTGAGCCCAACAGTACCCGTTCCGTTCTCCAGCGAAGAAGCAGTACCAGTATCGTTGTTCAGGCTGGTCTCGATTGTGTTGCAGTGACCGGTGTTGCGTGGTTTTTGATCAATTATCATATCGGCTTCATAACGCAGTCCTATGTCATCCTGCTCCTGTTGCTGCTGGGGGCGCTGGCCGTCGTGTACGACCACTACGCCATTTACCGCAGCAACGTTGTTTTTACCGTCAAAGCCTTCAAGCTTTTGAAAGCGTGGACTGCCACGTTTGGCTTTCTCGTGGCCATGGCCTTTCTTACCAAGCAAAGCGAACAGTACTCGCGCTTATTGGTCGGGCAGCTATTTATTCTTGGATATTTTGCTCAGTTGCTGTTGCACCTCGCGACACGCGAGATGCAGAAGAAATTTTTGGCCCACCCGACTCAATTGGAAAACTCGCTCATCATTGGCTCGGGCGAACTGGCCAGCTATCTTCACAAAAAAATCAGCAATAACCCCTGGCTCGGTGAGCGCATCGTCGGCTGTGTGTTGATTGGCGCGGACGATGATCGGGGAAAGGAAAGTCTGGAAGGCGCGCAACGTCTGTCGATACTGGGCGATATCTCCGACCTTGACGAGTTAGTCGTTAAACATGCCATTCGTACCGTCTATTTCGTGACCCCTCTGGGTGGCTCAGAGGTCATCCAGGATGTTTATCTAAGGCTGTTCGATAAACACATCTCTGTTAACTGGGTGCCTGACATTTTCTCGTTGCGCCTGATCAACCACAGTGTTCGCGAAATTGCCGGCATCCCCGTGCTGACCTTGTCTGAAACTCCGCTGATGGGCATGCGTCTGTTTCTGAAGAACCTTGAGGACAAAGTCCTGGCCTTTCTCATTCTGGTTCTTGCAGCGCCAGTCCTGGCAGTCGTCGCCATTGCCATCAAGCTCGATAGCCCCGGCCCCATATTCTTTCGTCAGCAACGCATGGGGTGGAGTGGTGAAGCTTTCCGGATCTGGAAGTTCAGAAGCATGGTCGTCCATCAGCCGGAAGACGGCGTCGTCAAGCAGGCGCAAAAGAATGACCCGCGCATGACCAGGGTTGGCGCCTTTATTCGGCGGACCAGCCTCGATGAACTACCGCAGTTGTTCAACGTGTTGATGGGGGAAATGTCTCTGGTGGGGCCTCGCCCACACGCTATTCAACACGATGTGCAGTACTCGCCCGATGTCTCGGGCTACTTTGCGCGTCACAACATTAAACCGGGCATCACAGGCCTGGCTCAGGTGCGTGGTTATCGTGGCGAAACGAGGGATATAGAGCAGATGATCCGACGTGTTGACTCGGACATCGAGTACATCAACAACTGGTCGCTTTGGCTCGATTTCATCATCCTTGTACGAACGGTGTTTGCTTTCTCGGGCAAGCATGCCTACTGAGCTGAAATGACCCAGAATACCGGGGTGGCTTCCTGCCCCGGCATGAATTCAGATATCCAGAAACCTGAAGAAGCTGTTATGCCGGAAATAGATCCAGCGTACGCTCAACCTCATCGGGATCGATCCTGAAGCCATTGCCCTCTTGCGTACCGACCACAAAGCCAAAGTTTTGATGATCACGATCCGTAAGATATTTGAAAAAACAGAGGAAGCGATTAGGGGGCTGCAAAACCAGCAGCGAACCACCCGGCTGGAGTACATTAACGCCGTGTATTAGATGACTCCCTTCAATCCCTACCACTGTTCTTGCACCGGCACAGGCCGCCACGATAGTGGCAACGTCGGATTTCGCAGGATCGATAATCCGAAACCCCCTGCGGTCACGCAGACGCTCGGCAAGTTCCAATTCATTGCGTAACAATCGCAATTCTCCCGTGCCGCCTCGCAGAACGAACACGCCTGGGTGATCGCAAACTTTTACGTGCGAGAGTAACTTTTCACCCATCGCCCGAAAGCGCAGGTGCTTATGTCGATTTTGACTCAGGTCGTCAAAGATAACGAGCTCACGAAAAAATGCATCGCGTAAACGAACCGGCGTCATACCAAGCCAGTCCTCATAGCCGGGGGCATGAAGTATGCAGGTCGTAGCGGTGGACACACCGTTGGCAGGCACTGCCGTGGTCACCGGAACGCCTTCCTCGCAGGCTATTGGATAGGTTATGCAATCATCCATTAACCACGAGCCAAACCATTTATTCCCTCCCGCCGTACAAAACATCGCACCGCGATCAATTTCGTTTTCTACGCGAATCTTTGGTAACCATCCAGATCTAGGCGACAACGAAGACTTGGCATTACCTTTGTAAAGAGTGCCATCCATTAACCAGACATCTTTAAGCAGGTAGCCTCGTGTTGCCCCATGTTCAACACTGCCCACTCCTTCCATTGTGCGACGGGGATGCTCGTAAGGATAGAAAAGCTCCCCTGCCCATCCCGTCACACGTTCGAGTTGATTGGGAAGGAAAAAAGCGGGCGGAGCCATTGAGATTTCGCCTGGAGCAATTTCCCACGTTTTCACGGCCAGGTTTTGCAGCGTTAACGACGGCTTGCGTATAAGTCGCGTTTTAAGAATGTGTTTATACGCAGCAAGGCTCCACTTTGATTGGCCGCCACTCGTCAATGCGTTAAATTTCGACATATGCACCTCATCGTAATGTGGTTATACCGAAACAGCCTTTATGGCCAAACACGTAAACCGTACTTCTTTAAAGCAACCTATTCAGGTGGATTCAATAGTTTCCAGAATAGGGGGTAATGCCAGATGAGCATAGCGGCCGCGCAACGTGTCGAGGAGCGCCTCTTCCGGTTTTCTAGAACAATGAAGATATATTTTGAACAGTCCACCAAAACCCATTTCACGATATCGACCCGCGACCTCCTCATCACTGGGTCCGTCCGGCAACCCAAGATGAAGTGTCAGTTTTTTGCCTTCGACAGCAAATAGAGGGGTCTCCCAAAGAAATTGGGCCGCGCCCACCTTGGGCAGTCGAACAAACAAATAGCCGTGATTGCCCAGCGTATCGACATCACCCCCACGTCTTCTCTTCCATTCAAGAAGTCCATCATCCGGGCGTGCCAGACAAGTGCCGATATCATAATAGTCAAAACCATTTTCTATCGCCCATTCAAGCGCCATGAACGTGGTAATCGAGTTGATTTCACGTAACTTCTTGGCATCTGAAAATACAACATCGGGATAGCCGAAACGGATCGTGCTCCAGTAGCGTTTTCCTGCCCGGGTAATGACGCATCCAAGATGGCATGCAACAATTTCATCCTCCAGCAGTACCAGATCGAGCCGCCCGGCATTTTTTGCCACCCTTTGAACCTCATGCGATTCAATTTGAGAGGCGGATGCTCCATGCCTCGCTCTGGCATAGGGCTTCAGCATTTCCCGATCTGCGATTTCAATTTCATCATCGTTCAAGGCCTGTTTCATACGATAGCGCAACCGGTTCTTGCGCAGATTTCGACGCAACTCGGTATTGTACCTGGCGGTAATATCCTCAATTGACCGGCTCAGCGGAACGACAGCACTTAAATATTGAGGCACATATAATGCACCCAAGGTCGGCATTTCACTGACCCACACTGTTCGCGCTGAATTATCCAACTTCAATTGGCTATTAACCGTTTTAGATTCAGCACCCAGTAGTACCTTTACAAATTCCCGCTGTGTTTTCCTGCCCACATAGAGAATTTCAAAGGCACTGTCTTCGCGCAGTTTGAATCTGGCGATTTCCCAACGCCAAAAACATGCCCTCCCCCCTATATCTTGCAGCCAGGCGAGCGCTTTCCTTAGCTCAAATCGCATTGAAGGAGAGATTAACTTACGTATTAATTCGGCTATGTATTTTTTCATTTGGTTATTAGCACACTTCAAGGAATGGCCATTTGAGTTTACAAATCAATAACCTAACTACTCGAAATGAGCGCTCGACAGCCGAGCACTTTTTTTCAAAATATGCGGCGTCTGACAACATTTTGTTGACGCCAATCTTAATGATGAAAACGACCCCGAACATACCCGTCAAGTCGGTAATTCCAACCTGAGTAAAGGTGCTACGTCGGGGTTTTGCAAGATATTTCAGCTGCGTTTTTTATGGCGCCGGCCAGGCGTCAAATTCTTGTAATGTCAGGAATCCCTGTAGATCAATGTGCGCAACAAGAACATCGGATTACCCACCACATAGCGTCTGAATAATCGCTTTGGCTCACTCAGTAGCCTGAACACCCACTCACAACCGAGACGACGCACCCATTGCGGAGCCCGAGTGACCTTGCCGCCGAGGAAATCCAGAATCGCCCCACCGCACACGACCAGACAAGGCACGCCACTGACGGCTAACCTGGCAGCAACAGCTTCTTGCTTGGGCATGCCCATACCCAACACAACCAGTTCCGGTTGAAACTGCCGGGCAAGGTTGATGTAGGTCTCCACCGGCGCGAAACCATGGTGGGCAGAGACTACATTGACCGCAAATACCGCCTCGCTATGCTGCACTGCGTTGGCTAGAAAGGGTTCTTCAGTCCCCCAGAAAGCCACGCGCCGGCCCTTGAACGCGGCCAGCAATTTGGGAATGAAATCGGTGCCATTCATATTCAGTCCCGGCTCCAGGCCGAGGCGACGCAGCAGGACAGCCATGCCGGAGCCATCGCGTAATAACACGTCAGCAGCCGACAACGCGTGATAGTAATCGGTGTTGCCCGCCACCAGGTTCATGGCATGGGCATTGACGAAGCCCAGCACCTTCGTTGACTCAGTCCTGGATAAAGCATCAATCAATCCTTGTTCATCACCCACATCACTGACCACCCTGAGATCCTGGATAATCGTTTGCCAGCTGTGCAACCAGGATAAAGCGCGCATCAAGTGTCATCTCGCTTCGAACGCACCCATTCAACCTGGCGCTTAAGCAAAAATCCGAGGTACAGAGGGATTTTCTTCACCGCGTAGAACGGCGCATACAACAAGGCTGAAAAAGAAATAATCCCGCGACCAAACCGGCTCCATGCCAGCAAGACAGTCACACCCAATATTGCCACCCCGAAAGAAGCTATCAATGCTGGGGCCAAAGCTCCCGACAGCATGAATACCAACCATGACAAACCAAATGCCGCCACCAAGGCCAACGTCAACAAGGCCAACGGAGGGACCAGCAAATCCAGCGTCATCGCCAGCAGACTCCAGTTTCGCTGGCCAATCGATTCCACCAGCAACTTCGGCGTATCCCCAAGGATGACCCCTAGATGACCATGTTCCCAGCGCGTACGTTGGGTCGTTAAACCTTCTTCGCTGCGCGGAAAATAACTGGTCACAAGAGCATCGGGGCAGAACACTGGCGGCTTGCCGCTTCGGCATAAATCCAGGCCCATCTTCAAATCTTCAACGATGTGGCCACTGGCCAACCTGATCAACGTCATATCCCGCCAGACGAAAGCCATTCCCGTGCCCATTAACTGACAGGGCAAACCGAGCCGGGTCCAACCCTGCGGCCGCACCCGGTTCTTCACACACCAGGCAAACTCGGCAAGCCGCACTTTCAGCCCGGAACCTGCTGGAGCACGCATTAAATTAAGTGCTTGCGCTGGTCGCCCTGAGTCGATGCAACAGATTGCCAAACGTTCAATAGAACCCTCGGCCACCTGGCAATCCGCATCGACAACAATCATGACGTCCGGCGCATCGCTCGCCAAATGACGCACCCCACAGTCCAGCGCATAACCCTTGCCACGCTGCTGATCATTGCTGCGTTCCACCACCTCGGCGCCCGCTGTGCGGGCCTGCGCGGCCGTGTCGTCAGAACAGTTATCCGCCACCACCAAAAGGCGATCACCCAAAAGCAACTGCGGCCGAATGCTATTTAACGTCGCGACGATGATCGAGGATTCATTGTGTGCCGGTATCAACACCGCCACCCGCGGTCGCGGTCCTTGCGCAGGCGAGCGCGACCGTACAGGCAGGCAGGCCATCAGCACCTGCACAAACAGCACCAACACCGGCAGGAGGATGAGTATCAGCAGTGCGCTGAACAGCCAACTAAGTAATGTGATCATGCTTGCTCCCTGAACAAATGAGCCAACTTGGCTGCTTCGATATCGATATCGTGTCGTTCCAGCACTCTCTGATACGCCGCCTCGCCCATCCGCTGCAACACTTCGACAGGTTGCGCGAGGCAGTCCGCCAGCGCCGCCGCCAACTCATCCACAGCTCCGGCCGGAAATAACCAACCGTTCTCCCCCTGTCGCACCAACTCGGGTATGCCCGCCACATAGCTCGTCAGCACGGGTCGGCGCAACGCCATGGCTTCCATGATGACCACCGGCAACCCCTCGGCGAAGCTCGGCAACACTAAGGCCCGCGCCGCAAGAATCTCCGCCCGCACCTGATCGCTGCTGATCCAGCCGGTAATTCGCACCCGTGCCTGTAAGCCATGCCGTGCAATCAGGGTTTCGATTTCCGCGCGCATTTCTCCATCGCCGGCCAGTACCATTTCGAACTCCACGTCTTGAGCTGTCAGGATGCGGGCGGCTTCAAGCAGCAAAAGCTGACCCTTCTGCTCACACAAACGACCTACACAAACCAACCGCGGCGCGGATGGCACGGCAACGGCCGGCACATCGTGAAACGCCCTCTCCAGCCCACAATGCACCACCTTTACCCTTGGCCAGTGGGCATGAGCCACCCAGCGATACAGCTGGCTGCGCCCATAAGAACTGATAGCAGCGACAAAGGCTGCGCGCCGGACTTTCTCGCCCAAATGAATAAACTGCGGTTTGTCGAACTCTTCCGGCCCATGTACGGTAAAACTGTACGCCGGCCCACCGAGTACATTGGCCAGCATCACCACCTCGGTTGAGTTGGTGCCGAAATGCGCATGCACATGCTCGGCCCCGAACGCCTGCAACCACATCAGCACGCGACACGCCTCGGCCAAATAAACCAAATGGTAGGGCCAGGAGCGATCGGCACGCCGGCCCATGCGTAGCGCCAGCCACAGCGCCGAAAAAAAGCGTCGCGGCTGGGCGCGCAACACCTGAAGCACAGGCACTAACAGCTCTTTGACCCCGCCCTGCAGCACATACTGGGTTTTATCGCGTTCGGACACGTCCTCGGCATCCACCAATTCGGCATCCCAGCCACGCAGGGCAATGCGCTGCACCACAAACCCCTGACGTTCCAACGCCAAAATTTCGCGACGAATGAAGCTATGGCTGACTTTGGGGTATTGATTGATGAAATAAGCAATACGCATAGGAACCAGACTTAGTTGTCGTTTCAGTGGATTATTACTGCAAGTAACCCCACAGTAGTACAGGTATCAGGAACGTCAACTAGCCACACGGCTGCTGCTATAACTGCCTATCAACACGCTGTCTATCTTTTTAAAGGTATCGTCCAGCAGCTCATAGCGCCTGCGATACATGGCACGTTTTTTTGAAGCAATACTGTCGAGCGGCTTCCTGGACAGAATCATGGGGATCTCAAAAAAATCTTCGCGCTCTGATGGAGTCGCTCCATGCTCTAACCAGATCACATCATAATTGGCCGCCAGCTCTAGCGCTTTGTGAGCGCCAAAATACGGATGACGATGGTGGCGATAGCCATCCCCTACCGCATAGATTTTTTCAACACCGATATTGATGGCAATGTATTTAATAACTTCGATCAGAAAGCTTCTTGGCCGAAGGCCTTCAAAGTCTTTTGTCAGGTCCCTGTAGATACTCAACGACAGTTCACTCTCGACGCCTTTATGTATCCCTTGAACGGCGCCGATAAAAATACATAACTCAGTGTCCGTACGACACAAGGTGAAGGCTATTGACGCAATGCGCAGATCCCCCTGAAACAAGTTCAGCACCAGCTCCCCTTCACGCATAAACCAGAAGGGCCGATCCAGCACCAGGGAACAGCCAGCCGCAAACTCCGACAAATCACTCAGCAGCAAACTGTCACTTCGCCCCAACAGCAATAGCTGCGGACAGCTTTTGGTCACCACTTCGTAATGCGAGGCCAACACACTCAGTTTATTCTTGGGGTTCCAGCTTTTACTGATGTATGGCCAATGAACAACGCCTACACAATCCCCGCCTAATTTCTCAACTCCGGACTTGCCCAGAGCGTTCGACATCCGCCCGCAAAACAACTTCAGCTCGGACCAGTTTTTTGCAACTAATACCAGCATTTTAAACTTATTATTCAATGCCCTTAAAGAATACCCGGCATGTAAAAAAAACACGCTCTTCAATATCACCCAATTATTCATATCAGTCTCACTTGTATTCGATCAGCGCCGTCTTACCGGCGCCGAATCTGTTCAGTAGAAACTTGACTTGCCCGAGCATCTCGGGAAATTTCCCCAGCACGAGAAAGAAAGCCCGCAGCCAGTTTTCGCGCGTGGACCTATCGCCCCCACGAGCCAGGCGCACGACCTGCAATGGATACACCAGCAGCACCAGCAGCCCAAACCATCCCGACACCCAACTCGCGAGAACCGTCACCAGCGGGACACCCAATCCCCAGAACCAGGCACGGCGCGACTCACGCAACCAATGTTGCTCCGGCGCCGCCCCATGCAAAAATGCCCCCTCGGCAAAGGCATAACCACCGCGCAGGGTACGCCGCCACCATTGGCCGAACCGGGTCATGGTTGCATCGTGCAAGGTCATTTCCTCACCCAGACGCCAGACCTTCCAACCATTCCCACGCAGACGCACACACAACTCAGGCTCTTCCCCGGCAATAAGGCCCGGTCGAAATCCGGACGCATCGGCGAAGGCGTCAGCCCGCATCAACGCATCGCCACCGCATGCCTTGGCCTCACCGACCGGCGTATCCCATTCGAAATCACACAACAAGTTGTAAACCGAGTGCTGCGGAAAACGTTCACGGCGCCGTCCACAGACCACCGCGACGTCAGGATGAGTATCAAGAAAGGCCTGCGCCCGGGGCAGCCAGTCGCCGACAACCTCACAATCACCGTCGACGAACTGCACATAACGCATCGCCGGCAATAGGCGTTGCAGGCGGGAAAATCCTTCATTGCGCGCACGCGCTGCAGTGAAGGGAATGGTCATGTCCAACTCGACCACCTCGACCCCAAGCCTCAGTGCCACCGGCACTGAATCGTCCGTTGATCCAGAGTCGACATAAACGACCTTCTCCACCGAACCGACGAGGGAAGTCAGACAACGCTCAAGCCGTAGGCCTTCGTTGCGACCGATAACAACGACACCGATACCCATAGCCATGGCGTTCACTCAGCGACGCAATTGAAGTAATCCATCGGGTGGTTCATGAGAACTCCCTCGAATCTGCGTACTTCCTTTTCTTGATAGTCGCAGGCACGCCCACTGCCACTGAGTCGTCCGGTACATCGGTCAGCACCACAGCATTGGCACCAATCACGACATTGTTACCAATGCGGATATTGCCCAGCACCTTGGCCCCTGCACCGATATCAACATTGTTACCCATCACCGGAGCAATCGGGTCACTCACATTCTTGAGGCCCACGACGACACCATTGCGAATACGGCAATCATCGCCGAACTGCGCATAGCCACTGATTACGATGCCGCCGAAATGATCGATGACGAAGTTGCGCCCGACCACAACCTCACACGGCAGCTCGATACCCGTGACGATCTGCACCAGTTTGAAGAGTACTTTGTATATAAAGGAGAACAACTTGCGTAACAGTGCCGGTCGCACACCGTAACGCCAGCGCCCGAAGCGATAAACCACCATCACCCAAAACCCCTGAGCCCCCCAATCTCCGGCGTATGCACGTAAGTCCGCACGTATGTTTTCGAACATAACTGGCTCTACCGTGTTGGTTGGCTAGCGAATTTGGTATCACGCAGCAGCGCCCAGGTCACACGAGTATGCTGCCAACACGCCCCTAAAGCGGCCCGACCCCGGCCTTTCAATAGCGCCTTGAGCGCCAAAATCAGATCACCCATACTCACCAGTAGCATATGTGAGGCCAAACCAGACAGACCGTGGTGCTTGCGGAAGTACAAAAGCTCACTTTCGATTTGTAACGTGGGTAGCTGACGACTAGCCGCATTGAGCTTGTCAACAGACTTGGCACTTTCACCGCCGATATGCACCACCGTGGTATGCGGGTAGTAAACCACCTTCCAGCCTGCCTGTTTAACGCGTTTGCAGTGATCTATCTCCTCGAAATAAAGGAAGTAGCGCGGATCGAACAAGCCAACCTGGTCGATGACTTCACGACGGATCAGGTAATAGCACCCGGGCACCCAGTCGCACTCACGCACCGAAGCATGATCCCAGGTCATGTCGTCGACTCTCTTCACCGCAGGGAAAAAACGTTCAAGCCCTGTACGCCCGAGGAAGATATTCAACGGCGTCGGAAAATAGCGACACGAGGGCTGTAAATCGCCCTCTCGTCCAACCAGGCGAACGCCGAGGACACCGCAATCAGGATTAGCCTCCATGTACTCGAGGGTCTTGCTCAGGGTATCCGCAGCAACAAAGGCATCGGTATTGAGGAGCAACGCATACTTGCCCTGCAGGTGTTCAACCAGTTGATTATTGGCACGCCCAAAGCCAACATTACTTTCATTGGCCAGTTGCAATGCCTCTGGACAAATAGTTGCCAGACACTCCAGCGAATTATCCGCAGAGGCATTATCCACCACTAAATAGCGCGTGCGATCCACACTATTTGACTGGCGTAACGCATTAAACATCGGCTGCAACAACTCCGCTGTGTTGTAATTAACGACCAACACGTCAAGGGGAGCACTAGCCATTGGGTTGCTCGCCAAAAAAGTGTTGCGATCTCATCGCTATAAGCTTCGGTTCAAGTTCCGGGTCGTATACACCACTGCGCTGCCTGATAAGGTCAATCCACGGATAAGTGGCGCTACGCTCTTCGACTTTCGCCAACACCTCTTCCAGCGTACAAATAACCTTGGCTGGATTACCCCCAACCACTACCCCAGGCGGAACATCCTTTATGACTACAGCACCGGCTGCGACAATCGAATTTGGGCCGATAGTCACACGCGGCATGATGATAGAGCCATAACCGATAAAACAATTATCACGTATGTCGATAGCGCCGACAGAGTCAAGTTTTTTACCATAGCGCACCTCGAGCATGCCAACTACTCCATCGTGGCCGAACAGCGTGCAACACGATAAACCTACATTATCTCCAAGTCGTACTAGCGAAGGGTCAGTTATGTTGGCAGCAGGATTGATCCATACGCCTTTACCGATGGAGTATAGCCCCCCCCACCGAACCATATGTTTAGCCCAGTCATACCCGTTCGGCTTACAGAATTTTTTATAGAGCGACGTCCCATGCCCCGTTGTTTTTGCAATATAAGCAATCGTACGTTTCAGTAGACCAATCATCCTGTCAGCCTCAATTATTTAGCGATAGACATCTGCGCCAGAGTTAGATACACCCTGATTCTTCATTACCACTACTCCAAGAGTAGACGCTTCTCTAAAACCCAACACTCAAATAATCCACACATGCTCCCCCCTTCATGAGTATCTGCCCACCCCGGGCCCCATCTGATGGTTAAGATGATCCGCCAACCTTAGAGCAAGTTGCAAAAGAGGCATCGTGGGGTTACAGGCACCGCCTGTAGCGAAAACACTGCTGCCCGCAACGTAAAGATTCTCGACGCCAAACACTTTGCAGTTCTCGTCGACCACACCAAACTCAGGCGAAGTCGCCATCCGCGTGGTCCCCATATGATGAGCATGGGGATTGAGCTTCAGTGGCAAATCGACGTCATACACACATTCTTCCAGCTTGACGAAGCCCAGCCCTGTATCGGCAAAACACTTGGCCACTTCGAGCCCTATGGACTTGACTGTTTCCCTGTCTGCAGGCGTTAGCTCCCAATGAATCTTGACCTTCCTCATCCCTAACGCATCTCGATCATCGAGCAATGAGATGCGGCTATCAGGGTTGGGAAACTGCTCGATCAGCGTGCCGAGCACCCCATCTCCAGGGCAATCGAATTTGGCAATAAATTCAACCTTGCGCTCCGCACCCACTTCGCAAACCAGGTTCTCGAAAAAACTCTTGATGGACGCCATTCGCCCATAGGATTTCACTTCAGCTACAAGCGTGGCCGTCACATTCCCTTTACCTGACTTGTGCTCCCTCACGAATGCATCGGTCGTGAAATACTCCTGCCGAGCATCTGTACCCTCCCCGTCTTTCAGGATGAAGTTTCCCATTTCGACGTTCAGGTGCTCCATGAAGCATCTGCCGACGAAACCATCCTTGCTTACGACACCGCCAGCTGCGAGAGACTCGCTGTTGAGCAGGTGCCTGGCATTCTCGATCGCGCCTGTCGCCAGAATGAATTGTTTTGCCGTGACTCGCTCTCGATGCAACTCATAGTCCGAGACGACTATCGTTGCTATGCGGCCGGTCTTGCTGTCGAACTCAAGATCGACGCAATTGCAATGGATGAAGACATCCAGCCCCTCGGTCTCATTCAGTTCCCTGGCATATTTTTGTGCAAATCGCGTCGGCGGGCTTAGCAGAAAACGATCAGCCTCAAAGTCAGTGCCGTCCAAAGTCGCATTGATGGCCTTGAATCCGGAGTGCGGCGGAAGATCGACAATATCCATGGCCCCCGGCAGATTGCGCTCGATCTCGGAAAACGCGATGGGCCAACCGGGCACGGGCACCGGAGGGCCTACGGCAAAGTCCGACGGTTCGAATGGACGGCATCGCCCGGCCCAGTGATTGGAGGTCCCGCCAAGAAAACGCAGGCGTGTTTCATGAGCGTAGACCTCGAGGCCCGATGAGGAGACGTTGTAGAGGTTCTGCGAGGTCGGCGAATACTCGTGTCCGCCGCCCTCGACAAGCAACACACGCCGACCATTACCGGCTAAACGCAAGGCCAGCGTAATGCCAGCTGGCCCCCCGCCTATGATGCAGACGTCATAGTGGTCGCGGAGCTCTTTCTGCGATTGGTAGTCTTTGATCATGCTTGTGTTTGCCGAAAATGCCGGGCAGGCAGCACCCATCCGTTGATGACAACAAACTCGGATTTAATAGCAGAAGGCCGGGCAACGGCTTTGGAAAATCCGAACATGAGCCCCCCAAGACTCAATAGAGCAGAAGCCTGGAGGAAGCCTCTGCGCCCCATCACAGAGGTATTCAAATCAGTTTCTCTCATGATTCAAAGCTCCACGACATCAAGATTACGTTGGAAATTTCAACCACACATCAAGGCCATATTTTTTGGCGACCGCCATCAATACCTCAATGGCGACGCTGTGCCACAGCTTTGGAAACATCAAGAGAAATGGATCAGATCAAAGCCATTTGAAAAGATCCGTCAATAACTCCCCACACAAAGCCCCCACCGCCAGCATTGGCAGCACTACCAGCTCACGCTTGAGACTCAACAGCCCCAGACGACCATTGACATAAAAAACCAGGATAAGCGTAGGAAACGTGTACAGGGCAGCGCCCCAAATCGCATATTTGACTCCGCCAATCGCCAGTAACAGAGGCAGCAGCACCCACAACGAGACCACGCGAATAATGTTATCGATGGCCTGGTACTTGGTGAGTCCCAAGGCAATCCAGACCTGATTCGACAGCAGGTAGCGCATGGTGAAAAAAGAGAGTGAAAGAATGGCCATCATGTTGCCGGCCTCAGCGTAACGCTCGTCGTACAAGATGCTGATGAGCAGTGGACTGCCGGTCAGGAACAATCCACAGAGAAACAGGCAGGCCAGATCGAGCATCAATTTCAAGCGGTAGTACAAAGCGTGGAGCCGTGCGGTGTCATTGGTTCTTGTGGCCTCACTGAAGGCCGGCAAGGCCACGGCCCCGACGATCTTTTGCAACGCAAGCTGAACCGCTCCCAAAATCAGCACGGCAATGGAGTAAACCCCCAGTTCAGCGGGCGTCATGCTGCCGCCGAACCAGACACGATCACCGTACAAGGCCAATACGCCCACTGCCGACGACAACAGTATCCAACGGCCGAAGCTGACTAATTCATCGAGCGCAGCACGCTCCCACCGCAGACGGTTGGAAGGGCCCTCAAACCAGAGATGCCCCAACAGCGTGTTGACCATCGATTGGACCAGGCCTGCAATCACCAGCGACCAGATGGACCGGGTGAAGTAACCGATGGCCAGCATGACCACCAGCCCGACGACCTGAGACCCAAACTCGGTGAGCACCACTTTCTTTTGCTGGAAAGCGCGCACTGCCAGGTCCATTTTGGTCGACTGAAAGCCAACGATGATTGCCGAGAAACCGGTCACGGCCAACACCAGCGGCAACTCGGGTGCGGCATAGGTGGAATTGGGCGACCACAGATTAATGGTCTGTGCATACCAGGCGAGGGCTGCGAGAAGAAGTGTCGAAGCAAACAGGATAAAGCCGCGCACGATCTGCACGGTCCAGATGGTATTGAGAAATGCCGGATCGTCGCCACGCGGGCTCTGGATGATGTTCTGGCGCAAGCCGACATCGGAAAGCATGTGCAGAACCAGCGAAACGGTGATGGCGATCATCATGATGCCGAACATCTCCGGCATCAGCAGACGAGCCATTATCAGGTTGCCGCCCAAGCGAAAGGCTTGAGACGTAACCAGCGCTCCCAGATTCCATGCCCCAGCAGAGATCGCTCGCTTACGAAGGCCCAACGTTGGCGACAAATCAACTAGCGACATAGCATCATCCCCCGACTCAATGGCTCAAAAGGAACTATAGTCGCGTTTGGCCATTCCACTAGCGGTCGCTCATCAATCAATAAGTCCAATCATCCATGCCTGAGCACTTCCGAGCGTTAATCGTCATTCTGGTCCTTGCTGTTGTCGTTTTTGCCATGGCACGTCGACCAGCAGCAGATCTGATTCCCGACCGTGATTTCACTCGTCGGCGCAATCTGTGGTTCGTCTTGACGCTACTGGCATTTTTTTCGCACAGTTTCTGGGTGTACGCAGGCATTGCCGCGATCGTTTTGACCTTCGCACGAAATCGCGAACGCAATCCCGTGGCGCTATTTTTCCTTCTGGTGTTTCTTATCCCGCCGTCCACCGCGGAGATTCCGGGCTTCGGCCTGATCAACTATTTTTTTGCCCTTAACCATATTCGTCTGCTGGCACTGTGTGTGTTGCTTCCGGCTTTTTTGGTTCTGCGCAAACGCGCCGACACGGTCCCTTTCGGGCGCACCTGGCCTGACAAACTGTTAGCCGCCTACCTCCTGCTGACGAGCCTGCTTTTCCTGCGAGAAACCACCGTCACTGACACCTTGCGCCAAATGCTCTACCTGTTCCTCGAAGTTTTTTTGCCTTACTACGTTGCCAGCCGGGCGTTGAAGAACCTCAGCGACTTCAAGGACGCGCTGTTCGGTTTTGTACTCGCCGCCATGCTGTTGTCGCTTATAGGTCTCTTCGAATATTCCAAGCACTGGCTGATGTACAGCGCGGTTGTCTACGCCATGGGCATGCAATGGGATCCCGGCTACTTGAGTCGTGGTGGCTCATTGCGCGCCAGCGCCACGACCGGCCAGGCCATTGCGCTGGGCTTTGTCATCAGCGTGGCCATCGGCTTTTACCTGTACTTGCAGGAGGCTGTACGTAGCAAATTGCAGCGCAGCCTCGGCGCACTGTTGCTCGCCGGTGGTTTGTTCGCGCCGTTGTCGCGTGGCCCCTGGATCGGTGCAGCCGTGATCATCGTCGTGTTCATCGGCACCGGTCGTAAAGCGATCAAACGCCTGATGCTGCTGGGCGCCGCCGGTGCGCTCGCCCTTCCCTTGCTGGCCATCGTGCCGGGCGGGCAAAAAGTCCTTGATCTGCTACCGTTTATCGGCACGGTGGAAGTGGAAAATATCACCTACCGGCAGCGCTTGATTGACAACGCCGTGATCGTCATCCAGCGCAACCCTTGGCTGGGCTCTTTCAATTTCCGCAACACGCCGGAAATGCAGTCCATGATTCAGGGCCAGGGAATCATCGATATCGTGAACACCTATATCGGCATCGCGCTGTCGTTCGGTTTGATTGGCTTGACGCTTTTCGTGGTTTTTTTCGCCACTGTCCTGCAGGGCATCCGCAAGGGGATGCGTTCGTTCCCCAACCAAGACGATGAGGCACGCCGACTCGGACGTGCACTTCTGGCGACACTGGCCGGGATCCTGATCACCATCGTTACCGTTAGCAGTATCACGGTCATCCCCGTGGTGTATTGGTCGGTGGCTGGGCTAGGCGTCGCCTACGCTCAGATGGCACGCAGGCTCAAGCAGACCTCGACGGCCGTCACGGCGAGCGCCCACCTCCAACTCAGGTAGACCCCATGATCCAGTTGTTTCGCCGCCCACGGATACTGATCCTGCTGCTGTTTTTTGCTATTTGGCCGTTTCGTACCTGGGCGTCGGACTGGGTCATCAGTGTCGATGAGCGCAACGGCCTGCCCATGCTGGAGCGTGGAGGCAGTCCGGCAATTGCTACGACATTCTCGTTCTTTGGGCGCAACTGGGACTGGACGTATTTGCAGACCGAATTCAAGGTCAATACACCTTATCGATACTCCCTTGCCGGTAAAAACAAAGCGCTGGATTTCGACTTGGCTGCGCAGATTCAGAAGCAAGGCGAGCAAAAGCTGACCTGGAACTTTGCCGTGGATGCACACAGCGGGAAGTCGGGCATTTCAGGTGGCGGCATCGTTTTCGAATTCGACCCTGCTCTGTTTGCTGGAGAAATGGGCGAGCCCACTTTGCTACCCGACAACCGCGGCTGGACCTGGGGCAATGCACAAGGGCGACGCATCGAGATGCGCTTCGAGCCCGCGCTGGCGAGTGTGTACCTTGAACCGGGCAGTAAATCCGAGGTGCGTGCTTTTTTCTTCAAGAACACGATCAAACCTGGCCGCCTGGATTTCACCGCCACCTTGACCGTTTCTGGCGATGTGGCGATCGGCCCAACCACTACCGAGCGCTTCGGGTTGTCGGACCCAAAGAGCTGGCCGACAGACAAGCTTGACTGGAAAACCTCGCCGGTCGACCTGTCCTTTCTCAACGCTCAGGAAAAACCGGCAGGCAAGCGCGGCTTCATCAAAGCCTCCGGCGAGCAATTGCTATTTGCGGACAACACTGAGGCGCGTTTCTGGGGCACCAACCTTTCGGCCTACTCGCTGTTCCAAACGTCAGACGATGCAATCAAGCTGCAGGCCAAACGCCTGTCGGCACTGGGCTTCAACCTTGTTCGACTGCACCACCATGACTCGCCATGGGTCTTCCCGAACGTCTTTGGCGACGGCAGGGTCACGCGCAGCACCCAGCAACTGAGCCCGGAATCGCTGAAAAAAATCGACTGGTGGATCAAGTGCCTGAAAGACGAAGGCATTTATGTGTGGCTCGATCTGCACGTCCAGCGAGTCTTTACTGAAAACGACAACATTTTTGGCTTCGATGAATTGCCAAAAGAATCGGGAAATTTCACCTATCTCAAAGGCTATTCCTATGTGAATCTCACCATTCAGAAAGCCATGAAGCGCTTTGCCGAAGCCTACATGACTCATGTAAACAGCTATACCGGTCTCGCCTATAAAGACGACCCGGCGATCGCCGCCGTACTGATTACCAACGAAAACGACGTCACCAACCACTTTGCCAACGCTCTGTTGCCAGACAAGAATCTGCCGAAGCACAACCGCGTCTACATGGCCGAGGCCGAGGCCTTTGCCAAGCAGCACAATCTATCTGCAGACCAGACCTGGCGTTCCTGGGAGCCAGGCCCCTCCAAGCTGTTCCTCAACGATCTGGAGCGACGTTTCAACGTCGACATGATTCAACACCTGCGTGGAATAGGCGTGAAGGTCCCCATCGCCACGACAAGTAGCTGGGGCCGCAACGGTCTGAACTCCCTGCCGGCCCTTACTGCCGGCGACGTAATCGATGTCCATAGCTACGGGGGCTCGGGACAGATAGAGAAAAACCCGCTTTACAGCGACGGCATAGTGAATTGGATTGCCGCCGGCCAGGTCATTGGTAAACCCTTGACCGTGACCGAGTGGAACAATGAGCCCTTCCCGATACCAGACCGTCACTCGTTGCCACTCTATATCGCCGGTACCGCCCGCCATCAGGGCTGGGATGCACTGATGCAATATGCCTACAGCCAGGAGCCACTAGGGGCCCAAGGGATGAGTGCCAACAACTGGCACGCCTATAACGACCCTGCAATGCTGGCCACCCTGCCCGCCGCCGCCTTGCTTTATCGCCGTGCAGACGTTCGCGAAGCAACAACGACCTACGTCTTCGCGCCGACGCCAGGCACCCTGTTCAACCAAATGATCACACCGGCCAACTCTGCTCTACTGCGCACAGCCATGGAGAAAGGCAAGCTGGAAATCGCTATGCCACAGACACCGGAATTGCCCTGGTTGCAACAGAGCGTTATCCCAGGCAATGCACAGCAATTTCATGACCCTGACCAGTCGCTGCTGGACGCCAATGCCAGCGAGTCCACGACAGACACGGGTGAGCTGAAGCGCAACTGGAAACAAGGCATCTACACCATCAACACAGCGCGTACCCAGGCCGCTACCGGCTGGATCGGCGGCGAATCGATCAGCCTAGGCAACATTCAGGTTCAAGTGAAGACCGCCAACGCCAGTGTGGTGGTGCAAAGTCTGGACGACGCGCCTTTGAGCCGATCGCAGGATTTACTGATTTCGTTAGGCACCCGTGCCATCCCCCAGGACGTCGACAAAATACCTTTTTACGTTGAGCCCCTCGAGGGCACGCTAACCATCCAGGCGCCGCAAGGCTTGACACTGTTCACCCACGGCATTCTGGGGCAAATGAAGAAGCTTCCCGCGACCTACCTTGATGGCCGCTATACCATCAAGTTCGATGGCTTGCAGGCGTCGAACTGGTTGTTTTTGAAAAAAGGTGTCACGCCAGCACAACCTTAGGCGATGCGCAGCCGACCTCAACTTGATGGAACAACGCCTTGCGGCGTTGTTCCGCGAGGCTCTTTAAAGGGCGTCAAAATCAAACGTTGGAACATAGCCTGCGCCGAGCAGATGTGGACACTTCGACGATACAAAATCATCACTTAATAAATCATCCGAACTTTTGTACTTGTTCGTGAAGACCCCTGTGATATTTAAAAGCGTATGCGGCAAGGACGATACGCTGATTTTCTGACTTTCTCTTTCCTTCAGCTTTAAAAGCTTAAGCGCTTGCGGGCTTGAAACATTATCGGATGCCCAGATAAATGCCGAAACCGGGAGGTCATATTTATTGCCAATCCCATGCCCCAAGAGCCCTCGACTGTCATCCATCATGTTTTCACCGTGATCCGACGAATAAAACAAAACAGATGGCTTCTTGCTTGACTTCAATTGTTCAATAATCGTGCTTAACAGCCAGTCCGTATACAAAATACTATTATCATATTCTGCGGTGATTTTGTCTTTGAAGCTGTCTGTAGACGGCTTGAACTTATCGAAATTTTCTGGATATCGGCGTGAGTATTCGAAATGACTACCTTTGACATGAATGAATATGGCTTTCTTTTCTGTACCGCTTTTATTGAGTATTTTTTCATACTCTGAAATCATTGCTCCATCATAGCTTCTCTCAAAATATTGACGGTACTGTGCCTCTGCAGCTATTTGTGGAATTATTCCACCAAAACTATCAACCTCCTGTACAGACAACCAATAGGTCATGTACCCGGCTGCCCGATAGATACCCACCAATGATTTGGTTGACGCAATGGCGTCCCAATCCGATATAGGCTCAAGGCTCAGCATTGAAGGAACCGCATAGGAGGTATAGGGGGCTGTCGTGCAGATCTGATTAAACTTGAAAAGCCCCGCCTGCTTACCGAGATTCGGCGTGGTTTCCTTGTTATAGCCGTAGAGGGACCAGTTCTGCGGCCGTGACGACTCACCGATGACAAAAACAATGGTTTCTATATTTGATTGATTCGACAGGCTGGTTATTTTTACCTCAGATTCCCGACGGCGCTTGATAAGCTCCCCCGTCCCCATATACAAATTTGCAGTAAGGGTAATTTGCGACAAATAACCTGCTGGCGTGCTTTGATCTTTTGCCAGGAGATCCATGACTGCAGATTTCCCGAAAGAATTAAGCTTGACGGTTTTATAAAAATACGCCCCATACCCCACTACCAAGGCGCTGATAACCAAAACAAAAACACCTTTGTTTTTATATAATTCGCGCTTATGCAGGCCGATTAATCCAGCCCCATAGCAAAATATTAAAATCACCAAAACGATACTGATGGGCTGCCAATAGGTCGGTAGAAATTCGCTGGCCTCCTGAAAGTTTGTCAAGCCAATAAATATATAAGCAGCTGTTAGTCTCGAGTTGAAATTCAAAACCAAAAACAGATCAATGGCTGCTGCCAAATAGAACGGCAACAGAATGAGGTGAACCTTGAATTGATTGGATGAAATGAATCTAATTGCCAACAGCCACAACACTGACATGCCAAGGGTGTAAACAACCAACAAATCAATTTTAGAGTATTGATAGTTTGTTAGCGTTCTAACAATCAACGGCGACAACAGAAATGACCACAACACTAAATTTGGCCATTCTGCTTTAAATATTTTTAATGAGTAATCGATAACTTTGGCAGAGTTTTTCATTTGATAATTATTCTCGCAGGTTACCCATATGCCTCCTCAGAGGGTAGCTCCAATTGGCGCGCTCGCCGTATCGTGTTCGAAATATTCTCTCCTTTGGCGTTCCAAACGTAGTGAGCCTCAGCTATTAATGGTCAGGTGGATCGCGTTGTCGTTGCAATCTGCGCTTGCACAGCACTAGTGCCCAGGAAATCGGAGATCAGGATGAAATTTTTGGTGGTGGGTGGCGCGGGTTATATCGGCTCGCACATGTTGAAACAGCTACTGAGTGCAGGTCACGAACTGGTGGTGGCAGACAATTTCTCAACGGGTTATCGCAGCGCGTTGAGGGGCGGGACATTGATCGAACTGGACATAGCCGACGAACAGGCGCTGGACGCCCTGTTTGCGGGACACCACTTCGATGCCGTGTTCCACTTCGCCTCCTTTATACAGGTGGGCGAATCCGTCGCTGAACCTGCCAAGTACTATCAAAACAATGTCGCCGCCACCCTGACGCTGCTCCAGGCGATGGTTCGCGCCGGAGTCAAAAACTTCATTTTTTCCTCGACCGCCGCCGTCTACGGTGACCCGGTGTATGTGCCTATCGACGAGAAGCATCCCAAGGCCGCGATCAACCCTTATGGTCGCAGCAAGTGGATGGTGGAGCAGATGCTTGAAGATTTCGACCGCGCATACGGGCTGAAATCGGTCTGCCTGCGCTACTTCAACGCCGCCGGAGCAGACCCTGAGGGACAGCTGGGTGAACGCCATGAACCGGAAACCCACCTGCTGCCCCTGATCCTGCAAGCCGCCTCCGGACGGCGCGCAACCATCACTGTCTATGGCCGTGATTACGACACGCCTGACGGCACTTGCATTCGCGACTACGTCCACGTTGTCGACCTCGTTGCCGCTCACGCGCTTGCTGTGGATTATCTGTTGGCAGGAGGTGCAAGCACGGCGTTCAACCTCGGTAACGGTCAAGGTTTCTCAGTACAGCAAGTCATAGATACGGCGCGCTACGTGACCGGCCAGGATATCTCTGTCAGTGAAGCGCCACGTCGCGCGGGCGATCCACCACGCCTTGTGGCCGATCCCCGCAGGGCCAACACATTACTTGGCTGGCAGCCGCAATTTGGCTCACTTGAACAGATAGTGGCGCACGCCTGGAGCTGGGAGCAGAAGTACCCTTGGCACTGACTGTCGGCGCTAGCCAATAGCGCCGATCTCCTGCGGGGATGCTCTAGTAGTAGGAGCGGTTTTCGGGCTCGGCTTTGTTCAACACCGTGCCAATCAGGTTGGCTGTCCCAAGATGATGCAGGCTTTCCTCGATCTCTTTCTTGCTGTTCAATCCATTAGCGACAACGAGCAGGACGCAGTCGAACCTGGGCAGGACGTTAATCACATCATCCGAACTCAACAGCGGCGGCAAGTCGAAAATCACGATGCGTGAGTTGTAGCGCTCGCGCAGATCAGCAATCAAATGGCTCACTGCAGGCGATGACAACACCTCGGTGGAAAGAGGAATCGGCTCACGCGTCGGCAGGACCACAAAGCGCGGCAAGGTCGGATTGACCAGTACTTCTTGCAGTTCAGCTTCATCGGCCAACAATTCATTAAGCGATTTATCCATCGGCAGACCCAGATACTCACCCACCTTCGGACGACGCAAGTCGAAGTCCACCAGTAACGCCGTCTTGGTCGTGTGATGCGCGATACTCATTGCCAGGTTTATAGCCAACACCGTCTTGCCTGCCTCTGGAGTCGGCGAGGTGATGGCGAGCGTGCGCCAGCCATTTTCTTCCATGATTTTCAGCACTTGTGTACGCAGTAGATCGAATGCCCCGCCCATATTCGAATTTTTGTTGTAAGCCACAATGCGGTGGCGCTCAAGGTGATCGGGTCGCAAAGGTACAACTTTGGTTTGCACATAACTGAGAGCATTCAGACCTGTGGACTGCACGGTCGGTGTCATGGCTTTTGACGAGGTCTGTTGCTCGGCTTTTTCGGTATCGGGATTGAACATTTCCATGGCTATATTCCTTATGCAAACCGGCCCAGAGCTTTAAACATCAGAAGATCCAGAGGCATGTAGAGGAAGTGCAGGAGCACCAGAAAGATCGCGATAGTCGCGACCCCACAGACGATCAATAGCATTCGCCACTTCCTGCGGCGTGCCAGTTCAGCCTTGGTGTGAATGTAGGGAATGGAAACCAATACGCGTCTACCCAGCACGCTGGCCAAGGCCTGGGCACCGCGCACACGCTGACTCATCATCTCGATGAGCATCACCAGCGCGCCAGCACCTACCGGGGCAAGCAAGAATCCCATGGCAACCACTTTTTTACGGTTCGGCCGTACCGGCTTCTCGGGCATCAGCGGTGACTCCAGAAGCACAAAACGCTCGGCTTTGTTTTCCTGCTCCAGGCTTTCGGAAATTTTCGCACTCATTTCCTTCGTGCGAATCTCCTCATATTTTTTACGAGCATTATCATGGTCACGCATCACCGTGACCAAGCCGCGCTCGACTTGCGGCGTCTCAAGAATTTGTGCCTCGTATTCGGCTATTTTGCTGAGTATTTGCTGCTTTTGATCCGCCAGCGACTTGATACGTGCTTCTGCTGCGGAGATCCGCGCCTGGGCCTTGGCAATGTCCAGGTTGACCGACGCTGCACCATCAGCACCTTTGCCAGCCTCAAGTGCAGCAATTTTGCGTTTGACGGCACGCACGTCAGGGTGGGCTTGCGTATACAGCGACTGCAACCGGGTGTACTCCGCTTTGAGGCTAGCCAGATCCTGTGGTTTATCAGCTGCCGCACCGGGTGCTCCAGGTTTGGTCGCTAGCCCGGCATTCGCGGCGGAAAGCTCCAACTCATTGAAGCGCAACTCCTCACGGGCAGTTTTGTAGTCACGGTCGACCTCTTTAAGCTCGGTTTCGGCGCGCGTCAACATATTCATGCGCAGCTCCTGATGCTCGGGCAGCGCGTTGCTGTGTGCCTGCTTGAAGTCCGCCAACCGGTTCTCAAGGGCTTCCAGTTCCACCCTGAGCTTGTCCGCCTCCTGCGTCAGGAACTCTGTCGTTTCACTGGCGCGTTCGGTGCGCTGCTTGATGTTTTCATCCAGAAACAGCGTCACCAGTTCTTTGGCAACTTTGTTCGCAATCTCTGGCTCCCTGTGTTCAAAGGAAAGACGGAAAGCAATCGTCACCTCTCCGCGCCCCTTGACGGCAGCGCTGACCAGGGAGACCACAATCGCATTGCGCATTTCTTCGATCTTCTCGGTAACGCTCAGTTGCCGACTTTGCGAAGCGAAAAGATTGTATTTGTTGATGATCCCTTCCAGATGTTCACGGGTCATCACGCGCTGGCGAATGACTTCGATACGCTCATCAGCAAAGGTATTGTTGTTGGCTGACACCAGGTCTGGCGAAATCTGCTGAGACTCCACCAGAATCGTGCCGGATGACTCATAGGTAGGCGGGAGAGAAATCGCTACCGCTATGCACACGCCGAGTATGACCACGAAACTCAGGATCAACAGCAGGGCGTGGTGCTTGATGATAGCTAGGTAGTCGTTGAACGACATTTCGTATTCAGAGGCCATATTTCTCACACAGCTGAATGTCAGAGACCGGGATAACTATAAGTCAGCATCAGCCCGACGACGTTTGCAGTGGCATCCGGCAAGCCATCTTGCTGGCGTTGTTTGTATGTGTAGGATAGGCGTGCAATCCAAAAAGGCGAGAGTTCTTGGCTAAACCAGGCACTGTAATTTTTCAGGGTATTAGGCGTCCGGCCTTTGGCGTCTTGCCAGGAGGCATCGAAACCGGTGCGCCGGGTCTCGTCGATGGCATAGCTCCATGTTCCCCTCAGGGCATCAACCTCGACGAAACCACCGTCCCCGCTGGCCAGAGTGCTACGACTGGCGTCGATGCTGGTATCAATACGCTCACCGGCATATTGCAACAATAAACCGCCCTGGCCTTTGGGCCCGCTACCTGTGCCGGAGACTTGGTTAAGACCCACGTAGGCCGTCCCCTTAAACCGCTCGGAGAGCTGGACATTCATGCCGACCGTGGGAGTGTAGCTGTTTGAGGAAGCCACCCCAGATCCCTTCTCCGGCTCATAGCGCCTCACGCCAAGACGGGTGAACAGCTCGACCTGCTCACTCCATGCATAGTTCCAGCTGAAGCGGGTCGCCAGTTCGTCATAGTTGGTCAGTGTATTAATGTCGTAAGTGACATGAGTGTAGTCAGTCTCGTTCACCAGGGTGCTTCGCTCGCTGAGAGCCGTGCTCCAGTTGCCGCCCACCACATACATCTTTTGCGTGCCATCGGAGGCAACTACGCCGGTTTCCTGAACCACCGTGGAAAGCGTAGAGTTTTCTTCATATCTCGCCGTGAGTCCAAAAGCACCCGTTTCGGTCTCGCGTTGCCAGCCTAATCTCAATCTGGGATCTTCACGGTCCGAAACGACGGACGTATCCGACGAGCGCACGACATTTACCCCGAGACCGAACTGGAACTCATCCCGTCCGGAAGTACCCACGAGGCTGTAATCGGGGGCGATGATCGTACGGGTCACCCCTTTCTCATCACTCGTGAGCAGCAGTGGGTTGCTGTCGTACTCGACCGTCGTAGGCACTGCTATTGCTGATTGCCAAGTAGCAGCATAGGCCATGTCCGAACACGACAAAGCCAGGATTGCCGTCGCAACCCCGGTAGTTCGAAATCCAAGCAAAGTAATCCTTAGTGCCTCGCGCAAGGCTAAGGCACGACCAGCGTGTCGCCGGCTTTAAGTAGAAAATTGGTGGTCATGTCTTTCCCTGACATCAACTCGCTGTAGTCGACGCGCAGGATCTCTTGTCTAGCTCCATTGAGCCGAACGACCTTAATGTCGTCTTTATCGGCGAATTTGTCGAGCCCGCCCGCCATGCTTATTACCTGCAGCACTGACGTTTGACCTGACATATGCACGGTGCCCGGCTTCAGCACTTTGCCCTGAACGTAGACGAGATTACCTTCGGTGCCGGTGACGACTACGCTCACCTGCGGATCAGGTATGAAAGCCTCAAGCTTGGCAGCGATTTGCTTCGCGACAGCGGTGGCATCAAGCCCCGCAACATTGACTTGCCCTGCCAGCGGGAAAGTAATGCTGCCATCAGGAAGCACGCGCACATCCTGCTTGAGCTTGTCTTCGCCCCACACGGAAACAGACAGGTTATCTCCCGGACTCAGCCGGTAAGTCGGGTCGTTTTCGACGGCACTGGAAATGCTGGGCCAAACAGCCAGCGCGCAAAGCACAGGTATCAATGAACGGAACATCGGGATCCCTCCGTCTCAGTAGCCATGCAAGGAGTTTAGAACAAAAAAACCTAGTCAAATCACTCTAGCCTATTTCACGCCAAAGAAACGACTAAACAGCAATCATCTTGAGCGTCCGGGCGGTCAATTCCGCCCATACCACACACCCGAAACCGGAACGCTAGTGCAAAACAGAAAAATAGTGTTATTTAACAACAGGTTGGAACAAGAAAATCACCCCCTATGTATTCCGCGCCAATATTAATCACACCATACCCGTTTAAACTGGCTCAACTGCGACACTGTCAACCTGACGATGACTGCGTTTGCCAGGACAACTAACTGATATCAACAATTACAAACAAAGCATCACTGCAAGACAAACATCGTCCGCAAAAACAACATATAAAGCTGAGTGTTTACCCAGCAACCAGAGTAACTGTCTAAACAACCCTTATTGCCAAAAACTGCTAACCACTACCTATATCTTCCGTCGGTTGGCGACCACAATAAAACCAAACAACGCGGAAGAAAATAACCATGCCGCCGCAGAAAGCGGTACTGCATTAGGTTGGTTGATATCCGATACCCCCACCAGACTTTTTTCCTGGAGAGATGAATCAATCTTGAACTGTTTATTGTCAACCGCCGCCATTAATCCGTCACGCGAAGAAGAATTGACGGACACATTCACGCTTGAGTCAGCCTGATGAATGACACTGTTAACTTTCGCAGAATGGGCATCATCCACGTAAATATCAGTGATCAATGAAGGTAAGCCAAGGCCCTTTCCAAAAGTAAGCAGGGCGCCACCCGCGTGCTCTTTGAGAGCTGTACAAAGTTGAGACCCTAACTCATCGCAAGCGCTGCTTATACGGCCAAATTCATAGGACAAACTGGTCGCCTGAGCACTAGCAACGACCGCACCATTCAGGATCACAGACAACAACACGAATTTAATGACAAGTGTTGAGCGCATAACACCGCCTCCTTGCGTAGGGGGTTATTCTTTTGTCGGTTGAAGGAATCTATATCGGCTAAATTGAGCCTATAAGCACATCGCCATTACGTCAATAGCTCGTCACAATAATAAATCGAAATTTAATTTTAGGGAGGATGGCGTCAAAATAACGCCACAACAAGCACGTCAGTCCGGTGGTTTCTATCCATGCGAAACAGCTTCACGCATGGGCGTCAGCCCACATCAATATGCTAGCCCACGACCCGGAGCAGCGCCTTGCACCGGGTAACGACGCACCAGGGCAATGGTCGCCGACGACGCCTGTAAAGGCGGGGTTTATCGGCAGTTTTCTGAAAGTACCCGGCTGACGAGAGTTTTTGACGCATGAAGACAGCATGCCAAGTAAAGGCTCCCCGTGCATTCCCTTTCCTGAACACTGTAGAAGTCTCGGCGCTGCACCAGGGAGCCATGCTCAACCTCCCTGGCACCCGCGCCGAGCAGATCAATGCAATGCGCGTAAAAGGCATCGCGATTGAAGACAGGGTGAATGACTGACCATTACTTCGGTTGCGCCACCGTACGCAAATAAGGTTTCACCGTCGTGAAGCCATCCGGGTACTTCTTCCTCGCATCGTCGTCGGATACCGACGTAGGAATGATCACGTCCTCACCCGGACGCCAGTTCACCGGCGTGGCAACCGTGTGCTTGGCGTTTAACTGGATAGCATCGAGCAGCCGTAACACTTCATCGAAGTTGCGCCCGGCACTCATCGGGTAGACCAGCATCGCCTTGATCTTTTTATCCGGGCCGACAATGAACACTGAACGTACCGTGGCGTTGTCCACGGCAGTACGAGCGCCGCCACTGGCGTTCGGGTGAATCATGTCGTAGAGCTTGGCCACCACCAGATTCTCGTCGCCGATCATGGGGTAGTTGACCGCATGGCCCTGGGTTTCTTCGATGTCTTTGGCCCAGGTCTGATGGTTACCGACCGGGTCGACGCTGAGGCCGACAATCTTGGTGTTGCGTTTGTCGAACTCCGGCTTGAGCCCGGCCATATAACCGAGTTCAGTGGTGCAGACCGGGGTGAAGTCCTTCGGATGTGAGAACAGGATGGCCCACTTGTCGCCAATCCATTCGTGGAAATGGAGCGTGCCTTCGGTGGTTTCGGCGGTGAAATCCGGTGCTTCGTCGCCAATACGAATGGTCATGTGCGTTCTCCTCGCTGTGCAGGGTAGGGAAACAATCGGAACGATTCAGTATAGGAGACCTTGAAGACTTACTGGTGCAGCACGCCGATTTACGAGACTAAAACTTCAGCCCGAAATGCTGCCTATACTGCAAACCGGGGTCGATAGAGAAACGGACAAAATCGCCAAGCATTCAGCCTGTCAGGTTGAGTTCATGGAAGTTGACGCCGAGCCGTCAGGCAAAGCAGAAAGTGGCCCTGCTATGACGCTGCGCGAGTGAACCGCCTGACGCCTGGTTGATGAGGTGTACTTCAATCGAATACAACCCAGAAGACGTAAGGGAGTGCCTCCTGTCGGCAGTACTTACCGTACGATTTTTTCCGAATTCTGCGGATTCCCCAATCCAACTGCCCTGATTGTCTGCCCTAAGGACCTGACAGATGAATGTGATCGAATATTTTGATCGAGTAAGAATCATCAACATCTCGTCAAGAAAGGATCGCCGTTTAGAAACAGTTGAAGAATTTCATCGCAACGGCTTCCCCATTGATGATGAAAAAATAGGCTTTTTTGAGGCTGTTACGCCCAGCGAGGGAAATGGCTTCCCGAGCGTCGGGGTCAGGGGCTGCTTTTTGAGTCATCTGGGGGTGCTGGAAGAGGCAATGCGCCTGAATTTGAAAAACATCTTGATCATGGAGGACGACATACAGTTTTCCAGACATATTTCTCAATATGGGAGAGCGGCGATCGAGTCTCTGGAAGGTATGGAGTGGGACATCGTCTATTTTGGGCATCCGTTTGAAGAAAACTCAAACCTGCCCGCCTGGAAAGCAGTCGACCGGCCAATACATCTGGCCCATTTCTATGCCGTAAACGGGAAATGCTTTGGGAAATTGAGGGATTTTTTATTCCAGGTTCTGGAGCGGCCACCGGGACATCCTGACGGAGGTCCGATGCATTATGACGCGGCTCTCAATACGCTTATTCATAAGAATAAAGACATTCTGGCTTACTATTTCACCTGGAATTGTGGCTATCAAAGGCCCTCGCGGACGGACCTGCATGAGCTTTCCCTCTTTGACAGGGTGCCTCTCCTGCGGCCGGTAATGGGTATGCTCCGGAGGTTAAAGGCAAAAAACCTGAGAAGAACCCGATAGTTTTCTCCCTTTAAGGAAGGTCTGAAGTACCCAATGCCTGACGTAACCAGCCCGACACGGCGCAGGAGCCGTGTCCGGGTGATTATGGCGGACCGCCCTCGTCATTTGCGTGCCAACTTGTACCGGACGCACTCCTCATAAAAGCTCTCGCGCAGGGCTGCGGGCTTCATTCGCGAATTACTGTCATAGGTCTGCTCGGTAATGCCCATCGCCATCATGTGCATCCACGGCTTGCTGAACTTGTAGGTATGTAACTTCTGCCGCGCTGCATACAGTGAAACCCCGGACAGCTTGAGTTCCTGGGCTCTCGCCGCGGTACCTGCGCCCCAGCTGCAAAGGTAACGATCATTCGAGGCCAGTTCTTTGGCCTGGACAGAGGCGACAACGCTCGCCAGGCCTAACGAAATCAGCGCAACCATTACATTCCGCATTTGCATTCGATCCCAACTAACTGAAAGTAAATTGATTTTGGTCAAAACTTTCAGACTTCGGGGCCAGCAAAATGCCTTACATGCGCTATAGCTTGTTTTCTCGGTGTCTTACGGACATTTCTTGCGACATTTCAATCTTTTGCTATAGCTAACACTCTCTCCCGCCACCAAATGAGGCAACGGAATGTCAGTCGCAAAGAAAATGACAGTGGGGCAACTGACGATGTTGACAGCCGTCAACATGTTGGGCTCCGGCATTGTGCTGCTCCCCACAAAACTCGCCGAAGTCGGCGGTATTTCCATCCTTTCCTGGCTGATCACGGCCACTGGCTCCCTGGCGCTGGCCTATGCCTTTGCGCGTTGCGGGATGCTTAGCCGGAAGACCGGGGGCATGGGCGGCTATGCCGAATACACCTTCGGCAAGGCGGGCAACTACATTACGAACTACACCTATGGCCTCTCGCTGTTGATTGCCAACGTGGCGATCAGTATTACGGCGGTCGGCTATATTCAGGAGCTGTTCCATATTCAACTGGGCTCACTGCAAGTGGGTCTGGCGACCATCGCTCTATTGTGGATCACCACTTTCGCCAACTTCGGCGGTGCGCGGATTACCGGGCGGATCGGTGCGGTTACGGTTTGGGGAGTGATTGCGCCGGTGGTGCTGGTGTCCACCATTGGCTGGTTCTGGTTCGACAGCAGTGTCTACGCCGCCGGCTGGAACCCCCACAACATGGGCTGGTTCGAAGCTGCAGGTGCATCGGTGGCGATCACCTTATGGGCGTTCCTCGGCCTGGAGTCGGCGTGCGCCAACACCGATGCCGTGGAAAATCCGGAGAAGAACGTACCTATTGCAGTACTCGGAGGCACACTCGGCGCGGCGGTGATCTACATCGTCTCCACCAATGTCATCGCCGGTATCGTCGGCAACCCGGAACTGGCCTCCTCCACTGCACCGTTCGGGCTGGTCTTTGCCAAAATGTTCACCCCTCTGGTCGGCGACATTGTGATGGCCGCGATGGTACTGGCGTGCATCGGTTCGCTGCTGGGTTGGCAATTCACCATTGCTCAGGTCTACAAAAGCTCGGCAGACACCGGTTATTTCCTGTCGATCTTTGCCAAGGCCAACAAGGCCGGAACCCCCATTATCGGCATGCTGGTACTGCTGGCGGTGCAGACGGCGCTGGCTTTGCTCACCATCAGCCCTGACCTGAGCAAGCAGTTCGACACGCTCGTCAATCTCGCGGTGGTCACCAACCTGGTGCCCTACATCCTCTCCATGGCCGCGTTGATGACCATTCAAAAGATCTCCAACGTACCGGCGGGCTCGGCGCTGATAACCAACATCATCGCGTGGGTGGCGGCGGCTTACAGCTACCTGGCGCTCTACAGTTCGGGCGCGCAGGCACTGATGCTCGGCGGCGTGGCAACGATCTTTGGTTACACGCTGTTTGGCTTCGTCAACAACCGCCTGATCCGCCTCGAAGCGCTCAACAACAGCGTACCGACGCAGACCGTCAGCGCTCAACACATCACGGGCGAGCCGGTGCCGGTCAATAACTTGCAAGCAGTCAAAGTGGAGGCTTAATCATGACGGAATATAGACATTCGCTCGGAATGCTCACGCTGTTGGTCAGCAGCCCGCCGGACAAACGCACTGTCTTTGGTCGCGCCCTGCATCAGTTGATCAACGATGTGGAGGAACGCGCCGTCCGGGTACTGGCGTCGGAATCCCTGAGCGACGCCACGTCGATCCTGCGCTCGGACCCCGCCATTCAATGCGTGCTGCTCAGCTGGGAAATGGACAAAAGCGAAGGCCACGAGGAATGTATCCAACTGCTGGTCAGCCTGCGTGAGCGCAACACCCGGGTGCCGGTTTTCTTGATTAGCGACCGCAGCACCGCGTCGAGCATTCCGCTGGTGGTCATGCAACACGCCGACGACTTCATCTGGTTGCCCGAAGACACCAGCCGCTTCCTCAGCGGACGCATCCTGGCGGCCATCGAGCGTTATCGCCAAGCCGCCCTGCCCCCCATGTTCGGGGCGCTGGTGAAGTTTTCCCGCACCTATGAATACTCGTGGCACACCCCTGGACATGCTGGTGGCACAGCGTTTTTGAAGAGCACCGCGGGCCGCGCCTTCTACGAGTTTTTTGGCGAGAACCTGCTGCGTTCCGACCTGTCGATTTCGGTCGGTGAACTCGGTTCGCTGCTCGATCACAGCGGCCCCATCGGCCAGGGCGAGCGCTACGCCGCCAAAGTGTTCGGGGCCCACCGCACCTACTACGTCACCAACGGCTCGTCGATGTCCAACCGCGTCATCCTCATGGCCAGCGTCACGCGCAATCAGATCGCCCTGTGCGACCGCAACTGCCACAAGTCTGCCGAACATGCGATGACCCTGTCCGGTGCGATTCCGACCTATCTGGTGCCGACCCGCAACCGCTACGGCATCATCGGCCCGATCCTGCCGCAAACCCTGAGCGCCGAAGGCGTGAAAGCCGCTATCGCCAGCAACCCGCTGGTCAAGCAAGGCATCGACCCGACACCCGTCCACGCCATCATCACCAACTCCACCTACGACGGCCTGACCTATAACGTCACCCGCGTCGAAGAGTTGCTGGGGCAAAGCGTCGATCGCCTGCATTTCGATGAAGCCTGGTACGGTTATGCGCGTTTCAACCCGCTGTACCGCGAGCGCCACGCCATGCACGGTAGCCCGGACGATCACGACGACTCGAAGCCGACCGTGTTCGCCACCCAGTCGACCCACAAGTTGCTGGCTGCCCTGTCCCAGGCCTCAATGATTCACGTGCGTAACGGCCGCAACCCGATCGAACACGGGCGCTTCAACGAGTCGTACATGATGCACGCCTCGACTTCACCGAACTACGCGATCATGGCGTCCTGCGACGTCAGCTCGGCGATGATGGAAGCGCCCAGCGGGCAAATCCTCACCACCGAATCAATCGAAGAAGCCATCAGTTTCCGCCAGGTCGTCTCGCGCATGCACAACGAGATGCTGAGCAAGGATGACTGGTTCTTTACCTGCTGGCAGCCGCCGACCGTGCAGGTTGGCGCGACCACCGTGCCGTTCCATGAAGTCGACCCGGTGCTGTTGAAAACCGAGCCGAACTGCTGGGTACTGCATCCCAACGCGGTATGGCACGGCTTCGGTGACATCGAAGAAGGCTACTGCATGCTCGACCCGATCAAGGTCTCGGTGCTCAGCCCGGGCATGGGCGACGACGGCAAACTGCTCGACTCGGGTATCCCGGCTTGTGTGCTCACGGCCTACCTGGGACGTCAGGGCATCGTGGTCGAGAAAACCACCGACTTCACCATCCTGTTCCTGTTCTCCATCGGCATCACCAAAGGCAAATGGGGCACCTTGCTCAATGCCCTGCTCGACTTCAAACGCGACTACGACGACAACGCCGAACTGGAACTGTGCCTGCCGGATCTGCTGGCCGCCAACCAGTCTCGTTACGCTGGCATGGGCCTCAAGGACCTGGCCGACGAAATCTTCGCTGCCATGAAGAAACACAAAACCACCGCCAACATGGCCCAAGCGTTCGGCACACTGCCGAAAGCCGAATTCAGCCCGGTGGAGGCCTACGAAAAACTGGTCAGAAACGAAATCGAACGGGTGACGCTCGAAGAAGCCGCCGGACGCATCGCCGCAACCGGGATCGTGCCGTATCCACCGGGTATTCCATTGCTGATGCCAGGTGAAAACGCCGGGGCTGCGGATGGGCCTTTGCTGGCGTATCTCAAGGCGCTGGAAGCCTTCGACAGATCCTTCCCGGGTTTCACCCATGACACCCATGGGATCGAAAGTGAGGGCGGAGTTTATCGCTTGCTGGTACTGAAATGAGCTAGCGCCTGTAGGTGATGCGAAGTAAAAAAAACGGGCGCCCTAAGGGCGCCCGTTTTACATGTTTCCCAAGCGATTAACCCGTCGGGTTCAAACCCTGACATTGCGTCCTGGTAACGATGAGCGCTGGCTGGTTTCCCAATCCTGGACCAGCCCGACGGGCGCATCGGACGCTGGCAGCATGGTGCGCCCGCGAACCAGATCGGAGGCCCGCTCCGCCAGCATGATGGTCGGTGCATTGAGGTTGCCGTTTGGCTCGGTCGGGAACACCGATGAGTCGATCACCCGCAAACCCGCGATGCCCCGCACACGCAACTCGGAATCAACCACTGCCATCTCGTCCTCGCCCATGCGGCATGAGCCGCAAGGATGGTAGGTGCTTTCGAGGTTTTCACGCACGAAGGCGTCGATTTCTTCGTCGGTGTTCACCTGTGGTCCGGGGGCGATCTCGCCGTCGCGGAAACGGTCCATCGCCGGCTGGCCGATGATCTCGCGAGTCAGGCGAATGCAACGGCGGAAACCTTCGCGGTCTTCCTCGCGTTGCAGGTAGTTGAACTGAATCTGCGGATGTTCGTAAGGGTCAGCGGAACGCGCCCGGACATAGCCGCGACTCTTCGGTTTGTTCGGCCCGGTGAGCACCATGAAGCCGTGGCCCTTGATCGGTTTGTTGCCGTCATAACGCATGGCTGCGGGCAGAAAGTGGAACTGAATGTCCGGCCAGCGCAGGCCCTTGTCCGAGCGAATGAAACCACCGGCCTCGAAATGGTTGGTGGCGCCGAGTCCGTCCTTGAACAACAGCCAGCGCAGGCCGATCATCAGTTTGCTCAGCGGGTCCATTTTGCTGTTGAGCGTCACCGGTTCCTTGCAGCCGAACTGGATGTAAACCTCGGCGTGATCCTGCAGGTTCTCCCCTACTCCCGGCAGGTCATGACGGACGCCGATCCCGGCTTTGCGCAGGACCTCGGCCGGGCCGATACCGGAGCGTTGCAACAGGTGCGGTGAACCGATGGGGCCCGAGGAAATCAGCACCTCACGGTTGCAATAGACCTGGTGCGTCTGGCCTTCGTGGTCATACATGACGCCGACGGCTCGCTTGCCTTCAAGGATGATCTGGCGGGTCATTGCATGGGTGATCACGGTCAGGTTCGGACGTCCCATGGCCGGGCGCAGGTAAGCGTTGGCCGTGGAGCAGCGCACGCCGTTTTTCACCGTCATGTGCATGGCACCGAAGCCTTCCTGCATGTAGCCGTTGCAGTCATCGGTCTTGATGTAGCCCGCTTCTGCGCCGGCCTCGACCCAGGCTCCGTACAACGGGTTTTTCATGTGATTGCCGTTGGTGGTGTGCAAGGGGCCGGTGCTGCCGCGATAGCCGTCACCGCCCTCCTCGTAATGCTCGGCCCGTTTGAAGTAAGGCAGGCAATTGCGGTAGCCCCAACCCTCTGCACCGAGGGACTCCCATTCGTCAAAGTCATAGGCGTGGCCACGGATGTACACCAGGCCATTGATTGACGATGAGCCACCGAGCACTTTGCCCCTTGGGCAGTGGATACGACGTCCGTTGAGGAACGGCTCGGGCTCGGTCTCGTAGCGCCAGTTGTACTTCTTGGTGTTCATCGGGATCGAAAACGCGCTCGGCATCTGGATCACCACACTGCGATCGCTGCCGCCGAATTCCAGCACCAAAACTGAAGCGGCCGGGTCTTCGCTCAAGCGGTTGGCCAACACACAACCTGCCGAGCCGGCACCGATGATGATGTAGTCGTACTTTTGCGTAACCATGATTATCTCCGGACCGCCGATTTGTCGAAAACGGGCAACGACGGCTTGGTCAACGTGTCGCCGGTGGTGTATTGCGGGGATGTTTTTTCGATGTGCTGGATGACCATTTCTTCGCGCTTGAGGTCGATCGAGCGGCTGAACCAGTAGTACACCAGCCCCGACACGATCAGCCCGACGAGCCAGGCAATGTCGATGCTGCCGAGCGCTTTGGCGAGCGGGCCGACATAGACCTCACGCTGCTCAACGCCATCGTAGATGTAGAAGAACGGGATCATCGAAATGAAGCCGATGGCGTACGCCGCGATGCCGCGCAGGCCCCAGCTGCCGTAGATGTTGCCGTGGGGCATGAAGAAGTGCGGGATGGCGTAGCGACCCTTGCGGACGAAGAAGTAGTCCGTCAGGTTGACCGAGGTCCAGGGCACCAGGAAGTACAGCATCACCACCAGGTAGATGCCCAACACCGACAAGCCTTTGCCCGAACTCTGGATGCTCAGCGCGACGCCCAGTTGCAGCAGGATCACAAAGCCGATGGCCAGGATGCGCGCCTTGCGCGTCGGTTCGATGTGCTTGATAGAGTCGACGCAGGTCAGCGTGGTCAACTTCGCGCTGTAGATGTTCATGGCGATGACCGGCAGGAACGCCAGGATCGTCACGACCACCACCACAGTTCCCATCAGCGGCGACACGGTGTTGCCGACTTGCCCAAGGGCCACCAGCACGTCCGTGGAATGCAGGTGATCGGCCAGCCATCCACCGACGGAAATCATCCATGCGCCGGACAACGAGGCACCCAGGAATACCACCGCGATCAGTTTGCCGCTGGAGGTGTTCTTCGGCAGGTAACGCGAATAGTCGGACACATACGGGGCGTAAGCGATGTTGTAACTCGCCGCTGCCGCGAACTGGGCGATGAAACCGGTCCAGTTGAAGCCCAATGGCGCCGGGGCCACTTCACCGGCCGCGAGTACCGGCATCGCGGCATCGGGAACCCAGCCCATCAACACCGCTAACGTCACCAGGCCGTAAAGCGGAAGCGACAGGTACAACGCCCATTTGAAACTGCGGTGCATCCAGTCATGCCCGAGGATCGCCAACACTGCCGCCGGTATCGTCACCGCCACCGCGATCAGCGCGGGGTCGAAGCCGAATAGCGTGTGCAGCCCCTGCATCATCAACACCAGGTTGACGATGTTGAAACCGGCGAACACAAACAGCGTCGCCAGCAGCACCAGGATCACACCGCGATAGCCGAACTGCGCACGGGACTGAATCATCTGCGGCAGGCCAAGGTGCGGGCCTTGCGAGCCGTGAAACGCCATGAACAGCGTGCCGAACATGATGCCCAGCGTGCCGGCGAGTGTGGTCCAGAGCGCGGTCAGGCCGACGCTCGGGCCGACGAAGCCGATGGTCATGGTGAAGAAGGTGAAATTGCCGAGGAACCAGAACGGGCCCTGGCTCGACAGTTTATCGGTGCGCTCGTTCTCCGGAATGAAATCGATTGAATGCCCTTCGACGATAGGTTTGTCGTCGAGGAGCGACACGCTTGGGGCGGCTTTGGCGTCAATGTTCATGATGTACTCTTATTTTTGGAAGATCATGACGAGGTAACTGCGTTCTTTTGGGTATACGACGCACCCTGTGGGAGCGAATTCCCACAGGGGTTGAGTCAGCCATGACTCAGGGGAGCGTGATCCAGACCGCCTTGGTTTCGAGCAGGTAATCGAGCTGCTCCGCGCCCAGGTCCTTGCCGAACCCGGACTGCTTGTAGCCACCGAACGGCATCGACGGGTCGAGGGTGCCATGGGCGTTGACGTAGACCGAACCCGCTTTCAGCCGCGGGATCAGGCTGTGCACCTTTCCAAGGTCATTGGAATACAGTGCCGCCGCCAGGCCGTAGGGCGAGTCATTGGCCAGGGCCAAAGCCTCTTCTTCATCGTCGAACGGTGCGGTGACCAGCACCGGACCAAAGATCTCTTCCTGGACGATGCGCATGTCGTTGCGGCAATGGGCAAAAATGGTCGGCTCGACGAAGAAGCCGGGGCCCTCGACAGGCTGGCCGCCGTAGACCAGTTCGGCGCCCTCTTGCTTGCCGGTTTCGATGTAGTCGGTCACTCGCTGCTTCTGCAACGCCGAGACCAACGGGCTGATGAAGCAGTCCGGATCCAGGCCCGGTGCGATTTTCAGCGTGCGGGTGTAGGCAATCAGTTCGCGCAGGAATTCGTCGTAGACGCTGCGATGAATGTAGGCGCGAGTACCGGCATCACACACCTGGCCAGAGTTGAAAAACACGCCGTTGGCAATGGCCTGGGCGGCGGCCGGCACGTCGGCATCGGCCAATACGATTACCGGTGATTTTCCTCCGAGTTCGAGGGTTAGTCGCTTCATTTCGTCCAGCGCGGCGCGGCCAACGGTACGGCCGACCGGGGTCGAGCCGGTGAAGGTGAGCTTGTCGATACCGGGGTGTGTGGCCATCGCCGCACCGACCACGCTGCCGCGTCCGGTCACGATGTTGATCACCCCGTCCGGGATGCCGGCTTCCTGCACCAGTTCGGCAAAGCGCAAGGCCGACAGCGAAGTCAGTTCAGCGGGTTTGACCACCACGGTGCAACCGGTTGCCAGCGCCGCGCCGAGCTTCCAGGCCATGGTTTGCAGCGGGAAGTTCCAGGGCACGATGGCGCCGACCACACCCACCGCTTCCTTGCGGGTATAAGCCAGGTAGTTGCCGGGCAGAGACGGTTCAACGGTTCGGCCATGCAGCTTGGTCGCCCAGCCGGCGAAATAACGCAGCGTGTCGACGGTGCCCTGGATATCGACATCCCGCGCGAAGGCGACTGACTTGCCCATGTCGATTGATTCGATTTCCGCCAGTTCGGCTGCGTTGCTTTCAATCAGGTCCGCCAGGCGTTGCATCAACCGCTCGCGTTCTGCCGGTTTGGCCTGACGCCAGGCGCCACCGTCAAACTGTGCGCGGGCGGCTTGCACGGCGCGGTCCAGATCCTCGGTAGTGCCCATCGGAATACGGGTGATCAGGCCCTCGGTCGACGGCTCGATAACATCGGATGTCTGCCCGTCACTGGCCTCGACAAAGGCGCCACCGATGAACATTTTCTGAACCTTGCTGAGGAAGGTTTGGGTGGCTTCGGATACACCGAATTTCTGCAAATACTGCTTAACGATCGTGTCCATTTTCATACCCTCTGTGCGGCGGTCAGATCACGCCGTGGCCGTGGTGGTTTCGCTCATGGCGTTCCGTGCTTGAGCCCGCTCATGGAAGATGAAACCGATGCTGTTGAGCAGCAGTTGCGCCGCCAGAATCGAGGTCATGCCGGTAGGGTCATAAACCGGTGCAACCTCCACCAGATCCATGCCAACGATGTTGCCTTGGCTGCGTTTGGCCAGGGCCTGGATGATTTCCAGCACTTCGTAATAAAGGAAGCCGCCGTGACTTGGGGTACCGGTGCCAGGGGCGATGGACGGGTCGAAACCGTCGATGTCGATGGTGATGTAGTAGTTGATGTTCTGCGGGATCAACGCCAGCACACCTTCGACGCCGAGGCGACGTACATCACGGACCGAAAGGATCTTCGAGCCGGCTGCATGGGCGGCTTCATAGTCGTCACGGTTGGACGACGACACGTTGCGGATGCCCATCTGGGTCATGCCGACGATGTGGTTCATTTCGGACGCGCGACGCAGCGGGTTGCCATGGCCGTAGCGAACGCCATGACGCTCGTCGACGAAGTCCAGGTGTGCATCGAAGTGGATGATGTGGATCGGGCCACGGCCCTCGAACGCCTTGATCACCGGCGCGTGAACCGAGTGATCGCCACCGAGTACAACCGGCATGACACCGGCATCCAGAATCTTGCGTACGGCGTATTCGGTGTTCTCGTTGCTGGTGACCATGTCGGTGTGCACGATGTCGGCATCACCCACGTCGACCATGCGCACGTCGGCGGCGGTCAGGTACATGACGTCATCTTCGTGGTCATAGGCGCCGGCATGGCCGAAGGAAAACAGGGTCGATGCCTCACGAATGCCGCGTGGTCCAAAGCGTGCGCCGGAACGCCACTGGGTGCCCATGTCGTTGGGCACACCGAGGACCGCCACGTCCGCATCCAATGCATCCCAATCGGTGCACACCGGGGATTTGCCAAAGGTGCAGTGACCCACGAATGGCAGGTTCAGGCGACCGGATTCATAACCGTTGTTCGACATTTCAGGCATCTCCAATTCTTGTTATCAGCTAGCGGACGTGGAAGGCGACCGCCGTTGGAATGACTATGGGCGCAGGTTTTCGTGGAAAAAATGCTAAACATCAGATACTCATATCGGCATTACCGATGCATCCACACGCGGGAGGTTCGAGGTGATCCAGCTACACGATGTCGATCTGAAACTGCTCAGGGTGTTTGCCACGATTGTCAGGTGCGGCGGTTTCTCTGCCGCGCAGGCGGCGTTGAATGCCGGCCAGTCAACCATCAGCGAACAGATGACTCATCTGGAAACCCGGCTGGGGGTCAAACTCTGTCAACGCGGGCGCAGCGGCTTTCGCCTGACCGAGCAAGGTGTGGCGATCCACGAAGCCACTCAGCGCCTGCTCTCGGCGGTGGAAAACTTCTGCATGGACGCTGACGTGCTCAAGCAGCACATCAGCGGCAAACTCAATCTGGGGATCATCGACACCACCATTACCGATCCCGATTCTCCACTGCCGCGCACCACCCAGCGCTTCGTATCCAGAGGGCATGATGTGCACCTGAACGTGTACGTCGGCACCCCCGCAGAACTGGAAGAACGCGTGCTCGACGGCCGACTGCACCTGGCCATCGGGCACTTCCCGATCTACGTTCCGGGCCTGCTGCACTCGCCGCTGTATCAGGAAGCACTGGGCTTGTATTGCGGGCGGCGGCATCCGCTGTATGGGAGCAAGGCCGAGGGCGACGAACTGCTCGAAGAGATTGCCGCAAGCCGGATTGTGGTCAGGGGCTACATGCAGCAATACGACCTGGAACACCTGGGCGTCAGCAAGGCTGCGGCTACGGTGGACAACATCGAAGCGCTAGCGATTCTGCTGATCTCCGGCGCCTATCTGGGCTTTCTGCCGATGCACTTCGCCGCCCAGTGGGTCAAGACCGGCGAGATGCATCAACTGGCGCCCAGCAGCTTGCAACTGATGTCGCCGTTCGACGTGATCACCCGACGCGGCACTGCCCCGCCGCCAATCCTTCAGGCGTTCCTTGAGGATCTGGCCGCCTGTTCACGCACCACCGGCACCACCTGACAGACACAGGTGGTGCCGGTCATACTCATTCTGTTCGCAACCCTTGCAGGTCACCTATGCGCATCCACGTCACCTTCATCGACCGCGTCGGCATCACCCAGGAAGTGCTGGCCCTGCTTGGCGGGCGCCGTTTCAATCTGGATGCCGTCGAGATGGTGCCGCCCAACGTTTACATCGATGCGCCCACCCTCGGCGCCGATGTGCTGGAGGAGTTGCGCGAGGCCTTTCTCGGCGTCCAGGGCGTGCAAGCGGTGACGATGGTCGACATCCTCCCGGGGCAGCGCCGACGCTTGCAACTTGATGCGTTACTGGCGGCCAGCACCGACCCGGTGTTGGCAGTGGATGAGCGCGGTCATGTGCTGCTGGCCAACCCGGCGCTGATCGCACTCTGCGGCCGTGAACCCGCCGGTGAGCCGTTGACGGCGCTCTTCGATGATCCCTCTTTGCAACAGACGTTGATCGAACACGGTTACCGCCTGCCCATGCACGAGGTCAGTCTCGGTGGCCAGACGCTGCTGCTGGACGCCATGCCGATCACCGATGCCGGCGCCCTGCTGACCCTGTATCAACCCAACCGCATCGGTGAACGGCTCTCGGCGCTGCACCATGACCATGCCGAAGGTTTCGACGCGCTGCTCGGTGAATCTCCGGCGATTCGTACCCTCAAGGCCCGCGCCCAGCGTGTTGCAACGCTCGATGCGCCGCTGTTGATTCAGGGCGAAACCGGCACCGGCAAAGAGTTGGTGGCGCGTGCCTGCCACGCGATCAGCGCCAGGCATGACTCGCCCTTTCTGGCCCTGAACTGCGCGGCACTGCCGGAAAGCCTGGCCGAAAGCGAGCTGTTCGGCTACGCCGCGGGCGCCTTCACCGGCGCCCAGCGCGGCGGCAAACTCGGCCTGCTGGAACTGGCCGACCAGGGCACGGTGTTCCTCGACGAGGTCGGTGAAATGTCGCCCTACTTGCAGGCCAAGTTGCTGCGCTTTTTAAGCGATGGCTGCTTCCGTCGAGTGGGTGGCGATCGTGAGGTCAGGGTCAACGTCCGCGTCCTCAGCGCGACGCACCGTGATCTGGAAAAAATGGTCAGCGAAGGCAGTTTTCGCGAGGACCTGTTTTACCGCCTGAATGTGCTCAACCTGCAAGTACCCCCGTTGCGCGAGCGCGGCCACGACATCCTATTGATGGCCAACCATTTCATGCAGCAGGCGTGCGCGCAAATCCAGCGTCCGGTCTGCCGCCTGGCGCCCGGGACCTACCCGGCGCTGCTCGGTAACCGCTGGCCGGGCAATGTGCGGCAACTGCAAAACGTAATTTTTCGCGCCGCCGCTATTTGCGAAAATCCGCTGGTGGACATCGACGACCTCGACATCGCCAGAACGACGATGGAGCGGCAAAACGACGGTGAGGTTGGCAGCCTTGAAGAGGCCGTCGAAGGGTTTGAAAAGAACTTGCTGGAACAGCTTTACCAAAGCTATCCATCCAGCCGTTTACTGGCGGCGCGCCTGCACACCTCGCACAGTGCGATCGCTATCCGGCTGCGTAAATACGGCATTCCCGGAAAATCCTGACTACTGTCTTAAAATCGATACAGCGTATCGAAATCAAGACAAAACCTTCTCGGCGCGTCTGGCCCAGACTTCGCTCCTTCCTCTGCGCATGCCTGTATTGATTTCAATACGGAAGCTGCATACCAATTCTCCTATAGACACATCAAGCCATTGATTTAAAACAAATAATTAAGATTGGCACCACCCTTGCTATCAACCCTCAAGCCACGCTCGCTGCCCGACGCGAGCCTGTCCATCGTCATCCGCCACCAGCAGTGGATGAGTCTGAACAATGAGGAGTTGATATGAGCGAATTGCGTTTTACCGTCGATCACGAATGGCTGCGTCTTGAGAGCGATGGCCTGATCACCGTGGGTATCACCGCGTATGCCCAGCAAGCGTTGGGTGACGTGGTCTTCGTTCAGGTGCCTGAACTGCGCACCTTCGGCGCTGGCGATGAGGTGGCGGTGCTGGAATCGGTGAAAGCCGCCAGCAGCGTGTACATGCCCTTGGACGGCGAAGTGGTCGAGGTGAATTCGACGCTGGAAAGCTCCCCCGAATTAATCAACGAAGACGCACTGGGTGAGGGCTGGTTCTTCCGTATGCGCCCCAGCGACACAAGTGCAATGGACGCCCTGCTCGACCAGGCCGCTTACGAGCGCCTGACCAACGACGACGCTTGAGGACTTCTGCATGACTAACTTCCTCGACACGCTTGAGGACTTCTGCATGACTAACTTCCTCGACACCCGTAATGAATTCATCGCCCGCCACATCGGCCCGCGCGCCGGCGACGAGCAAGCCATACTCAACAGCCTGGGTTTCGACTCGCTGGAAGCCCTGAGCGCCAGCGTCATCCCCGACAGCATCAAGGGCACCAGCGTCCTCGGTCTGGAAGACGGCCTGAGCGAAGCCGATGCCCTGGCCTTGATCAAGTCCATCGCCGGCAAAAACCAGCTGTTCAAGACCTTCATCGGCCAGGGCTACTACGGCACCCACACGCCGTCGCCGATCCTGCGCAACCTGCTGGAAAACCCGGCCTGGTACACCGCCTACACCCCGTACCAGCCGGAAATTTCCCAGGGCCGTCTCGAAGCGCTGCTGAATTTCCAGACCCTGATCAGCGACCTCACCGGCCTGCCGATCGCCAACGCCTCGCTGCTCGACGAAGCCACCGCCGCTGCCGAAGCCATGACCTTCTGCAAACGCCTGAGCAAGAACAAAGGCAGCCATGCGTTCTTCGCCTCCGTGCATTGCCACCCGCAAACCCTCGACGTGCTGCGCACCCGCGCCGAGCCGTTGGGCATCGATATTGTCGTTGGCGACGAGCAAACACTGACTGACGTGACGCCGTTCTTCGGCGCCCTGTTGCAATATCCGGCGAGCAACGGGGATGTGTTTGATTACCGCGCCCTGACCGAACGCTTCCACGCCGCCAACGCACTGGTCGCCGTGGCCGCCGACCTGCTGGCCCTGACCGTGCTGACCCCGCCGGGCGAATTCGGCGCCGACGTCGCCATCGGCAGCGCGCAACGCTTCGGCGTGCCGCTGGGCTTCGGTGGTCCGCACGCGGCGTATTTCTCCACCAAGGATGCGTTCAAGCGCGACATGCCGGGCCGTCTGGTCGGTGTCTCGGTGGACCGTTTCGGCAAGCCGGCGCTGCGCCTGGCGATGCAGACCCGCGAGCAACACATCCGCCGCGAGAAGGCCACGTCGAACATCTGCACCGCCCAGGTGCTGTTGGCCAACATCGCCAGCATGTACGCCGTGTACCACGGCCCGAAAGGCCTGACGCAGATCGCCAACCGCGTGCATCACCTGACCGCGATTCTGGCCCAAGGCTTGAAAACCATCGGTCTGAAGGTCGAGCAGGAAAGCTTCTTCGACACCCTGCCCCTCAACACCGGCACGCAAACTGCCGCGTTGCACGACAAGGCTCACGCACAAAACATCAACCTGCGCGTGGTCGATGCCGAACGTCTGGGCCTG
>NZ_JBNDJH010000022.1:0-126262 GCF_050434865.1 Pseudomonas silensiensis | reverse complement strand
GAGTGGTGAGTCGCGCGCCGTTAAGGTCGATGGCCGTCAGCGCACCGCCCTTGGCGTGGTGATAGTCGAGTTTGCTGTTGTCCGGCAGGCGCAGGTGATTGAGTTGGCCGCAGGCGTCGTAGCCATAACGCAAGGTGCCCCAGCCTTGGTGTTCGCTGATCAGGCGGTCCTGCTGGTCGTACTCGAATTCCAGCGGGTGATCGTGACCGTCATCGACGCTGACCAACCGGCCGAGGCTGTCGTAGCGATATTCGGCCTTAATGCCGTCGGGCAGGGTTTTGACCAGTAGGCGCCCGGCCGAATCCCGCTGGTAAGCCGTCACCAGTTGCGAGCCGTCGTCGCCGAACTCGGTTTTTTCCAGCAGTTGGCCGTTGAGGTCGTAGGCGTACGCCGTGCGTTGGCCGTCGAATCCGATTTCCTGTCGGATCAAGCCATTAGGCGTGTAGTCCAGGAGATATTTTTCGCCGGATTCGTTTTCGATCTCGGTGAGCAACAGCTGGGCGTTGTCGTAGCGGTACTTCAACTGGGTGCCGTCGGCATTGATCCGACGGCTGACCAGATGCAGATCGTCGACGTATTCGTAGCGGGTGACGCGGCCCTGCTCATCGCGTTCGGCGGTGATCTTTCCGTAGGCGTTGTAGCTGAAGGCGCGGCTGGCGCCGGTAGGCAAAGTCGTCTGGATCAGTCGGCCGACGGCATCCCATTGGTACTGGGTAACGGCGCCGTGTTCGTTCTGACGGGTAATCTGCCGCCCCAGCGCGTCATAGGAAAACCGCCGCACACCACCATCCGGCAGCGTTTCCTCAACCAACTGCCCCAAGCCATTCCAGACGAACACCTGCCGGCTGGTGTCCGGGTAACGGATCGACAGCAGCTGACCTTTTTCGTCGTAATGGTAGTGGGTGACATGACCGTCAGGATCGGTCGCCTCGGTGACGTCGCCTTGCGCATTGCGCTGATATTTCCACACCGCTTTGCCGCGAAACCGTGCGTGCAGGAAACCGTGGCGGTACTCGTAGGCCGTCGGTTCGTCTTCCGGCGGAATCAGCGCAACCAATCGTCCGACTTCGTCATAACGGTATTCAGTGACGGCGCCGAGCGGATCCTGGTCGGCAATAAGCCGGCCTTGATCGTCGTAGGCCTTGAGGTGTTCACCACCGTCCAGCTCGACCTTGCGCACCAGCCGCGCCCGATCGTCGTGGACGTAAACCTCTTCACTGCCATCGATGTTCTGGACGGTGACACTGCCCTCTTCATCCCAGACGTACCGCGTGTCCATCTGCGAAAACGACGCCCAATGCCGGACACATCGGGCAGCCTTGCCGGACCTTTCCCACTCCCAGAAGAAACTCGCCCCACCGGTCAGTTGCCGCTGCAAGATGACGTGCTGATCGTCGTAGTCGTAACGCTCGCTTTCGCCAGCGGCGTTGGTGGCTTCGATCAGTTGATCGCGTTCGTCGTAGTGATACGTGACCAGCGTCTGTTCGGTGTGCCAGGCCTCGTCGAGGGTGTCGGCCGGATGAAAGCGCTGATACTCCACGGCGACCAAATGGCTGCGGTCATAGCGCAACAACAAGGCACGGCCGGCGCCGTTGTCGAGGCGTTTGATGCGGACTTGTCGATCGCGGGTGATGCGCAAGCGGTTGTCGTAAGCGTCGCTGATCGCCGTCAACCGACCGTTATGAAAGTGATAGAACCGTGCGTCGTCACCCGCCTGGGCGAGGATCAATTCTTCGGGTTCATCGCCGAGATAAATAGCCGCCCGCGACAGGCTGTTGTGGATCGCCGGGCGTTCACTGTTTGGCAGCGGGAACGTGGTCCGACGGTTTTCGTGGTCGATCCAGATGACGGTCTCGCCGTCGATTTCCAGTCGATGGGCGAGGCTGTGACTCCAGCCGAAACCGAGGCCGCAGTCGATTTCGGCGGCGCTGGTGCGGTAGAGCCGGGTGAAGTCGAATGGCAGGATGCCGTCCAGCGAACCGTCGGTGAAGGTCAGCAGTTCTTCGCCGGTGACCATCGACACCGGGCATTTGTTGGTGGCGGTTTTATCAACGGAATCGGCGCTGTCACCGTTGGGGTTTTTAGCCTGATCCGGGACGTTGTCGTGGTGTTCGTTTTGCTTGAGCGTGGTATTGCGCTTGGCATCCCAGCGCAGATGCATGCGCCCTTTTTTCAGACCCGCTGCAACACCGCGTGCGGCGACTTTTTTGTAGCGGTCGACGTAGGTCATGAAGGAGTTGAGGATGCTGAATGTCGCCTTGACGAAGCGCATCGCGAGACCAGACAGCAACATCCCGTACTTAAGTCCCCGAAGCTTCAGATAAGCGGCAGCTGCGGGTATACCGGCAACCGTCAAGGTCAGCACCAAAGCAATCAGAATATCGATCAGTAACGAGACGATGACATGGCTGGCGATCTCTGCTGAGTTGCCAGCAGTCTCGCTAGGCGGTAGCGCCGAAAGCCAAAGACTCGCGGTGCGAAATAGCAGGCAAAGCGCCGCTTCATCGCTGGCTAGCAGCATGGCCTGCTCCATCGCAACAGGTGATTGCTGTGCCAAATCGATGAGTTGCTGAGCACTACTACCGAGTCGATCAAGGTGATCGCCAGGATTTTTAAGGATGTCAAAAACGAGGCTGACGCTGTCCCAAACACCGATGATCGCAGCCCAACTTCCCGCGAGTGTTCCGTTACCCCCAGCCGTCAGAGTTGACTGCGACCACTGAGGCTTGAACCCTTCCCACTCATTGCGTAGCCAGGCTTCCAACTCCGTGGTCAGGCCGTCGTATGAGGAGAAAAGCTCATCGACTTGTTCCGGGGTGACTTCGCTCTGAACATGAACGCGATAAAACTTCCCGGGAACGCCGGTGAATTGTCCCTTACCGTATTGATCAAGCGTGACCGGCTTAGTCTCGCCGCCCTCTACGGCAATCACATCGACCTGAATGTTCCCTAACGGAATGTCGTAGAGCGATTCAAACTTGCTCTCAATCTCCAGAGTCCCGCTGTCCGAACACTGCGCAACACTGGAAAAGAAGTCCTCATCGCCACTGCTCACCGCAGTGGTGGTATTGCCGAATTTTATGATCCGCTCCATGCCCATCAGCGAAGGCAAATCAGCGGCGCGGCTGGCCGTGTCCGCCGCTTGGCTGAACCAGTGCTTGAGCTGTTCACGGTAGAGGGAAAGGGTGTCCTTGAAACCGTCGAGCTCCTGCTCGATCCGTACAATCTGATCCATCAGTCCAGCTCCGTTATCAAGTAATCCACCAAAGCTGATTTCGGTGCTTGAGGCAGATCAGGCGCCTGCAGAAAGATCGCGACCTTGTGCCGCAATACGCTCGCCGAAAACGCCTCATAAAGATCAGGTCGGTCCTCGCTCAACCACATCAGCAAGTTGTTAATACGGGTTGTTGCGGACTCGTTGGCGAGGTGTTTAAGCAGCGATTCGGAAACTTCCCACCACGGAAAAACCCTGGAGGTTTTCAACGCACTGCCACCGATGTCGAGCGACTGGCCATTGATCAAAACGCGATCAATCACAGGCATTAACTGCGTGGCGTTAACGTCGGTGGACTGAAGAATCGGCAGCAAATAGCGCCCATCCCAGAAGCGGAAAAACACCGCATTACCGTTGGGCAAGAGAACTTGAGTGAGGCTGCGCAGGTGCTTGACCAGCACGTCTTGAGAGATGGAAGCCACCGCCAGCCAACCCCAATCACGAGACTCAGTGGTGGCAGCCCACTCCAGAAACTCACTGCCCCCAGCGACGGTTCCGACATAGGGCATCACCGGTTCCCACTCGGCGTAAGCGGTGTCGGCCCAGATCGGACTGGGTGCTTGAGCGGTGATCGAACGCTGCCAGGCTTTGAACGGTTCAGCGTCGCTCGCGTTGCTGAAAACCGCGAACAACTGCTCGGAAGGTTTGAGCGGTTGGTGATCCAACCAGGCGTGGGGTGACAAGGCATCAGGCTGCACAGACACCGTCCTTGCAGCGCTCACATTCCTCACAGAACGGCGCGTCGCTTTTCAGGCTCAGGATCTGTGCGGCACTCAGCAGCGCGGCCTGGGCGGCGACGAGTTTCAAGGGTGTGTCCGGCGATGCAGGTGCCGCCGCCATGGCCGGCATCAACGCCCCGCCCACCTGAATCGGCACGCTGCTGAAGATCCCGCCGGGACCGATGTTGATCCACTGCCCGCCCGCCTGAATCGTCGCGCTGGCCCCGCCGTCGATCACCACTTGCTGGCCGGCGCTGACATGGAATTGCTGGCTGGCATTCAGCGCCTGACTGGTCACGCGAATGTGTCGGTCACCGACCACCACCAGGTGATCATCCCGCTTCACTTCGGTCTGGCGCTGGCCATGGGTGATGCGTTGCTCGTCGGACTTCAGTTCATGGCGAGCGGTGCCGGTGACGACGATGCTGCGGGCGTTATCGACCTGCACTTGTTGATCATTCAGTACGTGCTGGGTCCAGTTTCGCTGGGCGCGCAGGTAGATTTCCTCGGCACCTTTGCGATCCTCGATGCGCAATTCGTTGTAACCGCCGCCACCGGGACTGCTCTGGCTGCGGAAAATGCTGCGGGTTTTGTCGGCGGGTAGATCGAGCGGCACCGGGGATGCGGCGTTTGGCAGGCAACCCATCACCAGCGGTTTATCGGCATCGGCGTCGACGAATCCCACCAGCACTTCCATACCGACTCGCGGAATCATCACGCTGCCATAACGGTCGTGAGCCCAGCCGGTGGCGACGCGCAGCCAGCAACTGGAATGTTCATCGAGCTGACCGTCGCGGTCCCAGGCGAGCTGAACCTTGACCCGACCGAACTCGTCGCAATGGATTTCACTGTCGGTCGGGCCGGTGACCACGGCAGGTTGATAGCCGAGCATGCGTGGTTTTTCCGGCCCGAGTGGAGGGCGAAACGAAACGTCCCACGGTGTTGCCAGAAAGGTATTGCGATAGCCCTGGAAATCATCCGGGCCGTCACTGGTGACTGACTCTTCCAGCACTTGCGGTTGGCGGCCACGGTGTTCGATTTCGGTGATCAACCACAGGTCATTCCAAGCCTGGCGCGGATGCTCGGCCAGGTGTAGGAAATGCCCGCTGACCAACGCCGATTCGTCGCCACGACCTTCAGCCTGACGGAAGTCGGCGTTGTGTCGTTCGAGTGCTCGCTGGGCCAGATGCTTGCCGTGTTCGCGGTCGGTGAATTGCCCCGGGAAGTGGTAATCCTCGAGCACCGGTCGCAACTCACTGTCGAGGCGGCTTTCAAGTTGCAGGTGAGGTTTTTTGAAGTCGTAGTCGCGACGGGTTACCGCTGTCGTCCGGGTTTCCAGTCGCACCTTGAAACGTTTGATGGCCGGCGCATCCGCCGCCATTCCGCTACCCGGCAGGTATAGCGTCGGTTCGGGCAGACGAGGGAAAACCGTCTGGTCATCCCCAAACACCAACAGGTGTCCGTCGAGGCTGTGCTGAAAGTGGTAGTGAATGCCGATCTCGGCACACAGCCGCTGGATGAACGCCAGATCGCTTTCGGCGTATTGCACGCAGTACTCACGCGCGGGGTAATCGCTGCCGAGCCGAAACTCGAAGGCATCGCGCTGGATACCGTGGTCCTTGAGAATTTGCGCGATGATCGCCGGCACGCTTTTGTGCTGGAAGATCCGCTGATTGATGCGCTGACTGAGGTAGGCCAGACGCGGCACGAGACTGATTTGGTAGCCCGTCAGGCGTTGGCCGGAATCGCTTTGGCCAACGCGAAAAATCTGACCATGAATGCCGGAATCCTGCGCATCAAAACTCAGAAATGCCTGACGATGCAGCAGGCTTTCGAGTTCGATGTCGGGCCGTTCGCTGACCAGTTCCAGGTCAAAACGGTAGGGCTGGCTGATGGCTTCCGTGCCCGTGAACTCAAGCACCTTGAGCTCATTCTGGACGCCGTCGATGGTCAACGTGAAACGCGGTTGATTGGCAGGAGCGAACATCCGATGTGTCTCTGCAGAATGAAGGCGGGCGATTCTGCATGAGCGACAAGGGGTGTTGATGGAGGGACAGGGAAATCAGATTTGCCCTACTTTTTTAGAGATTTCTCCTTCAACAATCAGTGTGTTTGGCTACAGACATCTCCTTCAAAACCCCCCCCCCTGTAGGAGTGAGCCGGCTCCGGGCGGCGTTCCGACGATAGCGGTTAATCATTCAACATTGATGTCGACTGACCTGGCGCTATCGCGAGCCGGCTCACTCCTACAGGGGACAAATAGAGATTCCAGATTTGCGTAGGCAAAAAAAACGGCCCGCATCCAGTAGGAAGCGGGCCGTTTTGTTGTAGCCGAAAGGTCAGAGCATCAGCTCATTCCCATCACTTGTTCAGGCGGAAATCTTTCTCGGCCGCTGCAAAGCGCTGAAGCATGCCGGTAGTCGGCTCACCCATTTTGCTGACGATGTAGATCGCCAGGCTGGCGAAGATGAAACCAGGGATGATTTCGTACAGACCCAACAGTTCGAAATGCTTCCAGACGATCACGGTGATCGCGCCGACCAGGATGCCGGCCAGTGCGCCGTCGCGGGTCATGTCTTTCCAGATCACGGAGATCAGGACAACCGGACCGAACGCAGCGCCGAAACCGGCCCAAGCGTAGCTGACCAGACCCAGTACACGGTTGTTCGGGTTAGCGGCCAGACCGATAGCGATCAGGGCAACCAGCAGCACCATGGCACGGCCGACCCAGACCAACTCGACCTGGGAAGCGGTTTTACGCAGGAAGGTTTTGTAGAAGTCTTCGGTCAGTGCGCTCGAGCACACCAACAGTTGGCAGCTCAGGGTGCTCATCACAGCAGCCAGAATGGCCGACAGCAGTACACCGGCAACCCATGGATTGAACAGGATTTTGGCCAGTTCGATGAACACACGTTCGTGGTTTTCGCTCACTGGCATTGCCACGGCAGGGTTTGCCGAGAAGTAGGCAATACCGAAGAAGCCTACAGCCACGGTGCCGCCCAGGCACAGGATCATCCAGGTCATGGAGATACGGCGAGCGTTAGCGATCGACTTGACCGAATCCGCCGCCATGAAACGCGCCAGGATGTGCGGCTGGCCGAAGTAGCCCAGGCCCCAGCCCATCAGCGAAATCACGCCGATGAAGGTGGTGTTTTTCAGCATGTCGAAGTTGCTTGGATCTTGTGCTTCGATCGCCAGGAACGTGGTGTCGATGCCGCCAGTGGCCAGCAGCACGATGATCGGCGTCAGCAACAGGGCGAAGATCATCAGCGTGGCTTGTACGGTGTCAGTCCAGCTCACTGCCAGGAAACCACCGACGAAGGTGTAGGCAATCGTCGCCGCAGCGCCAGCCCACAGTGCAGTCTCGTAGGACATGCCAAAGGTGCTTTCGAACAGACGGGCGCCGGCCACGATGCCGGAGGCGCAGTAGATGGTGAAGAACACCAGGATCACGACCGCGGAGATGATCCGCAGCAGGCCGCTTTTGTCTTCGAAACGGCTGGAGAAGTAATCCGGCAGAGTCAGCGCATCGCCGTTGTGCTCGGTCTGCACGCGCAGACGGCCGGCGACGAACAGCCAGTTCAGGTAAGCACCGATGATCAGGCCGATGGCGATCCAGCTTTCGGACAGGCCGGACATGTAGATAGCGCCCGGCAGGCCCATCAACAACCAGCCGCTCATGTCGGAGGCGCCGGCGGACAATGCAGTCACGACGCTGCCCAGGCTGCGACCGCCCAGAATGTAGTCAGAAAGGTTGTTGGTGGAGCGATAGGCCATGAAGCCGATCAGCACCATTGCTGCGATGTAGATCACAAACGTGATCAGTGTTGGATTGCTTACGCTCATTAAGTGATGCCCTGGCTTTGTTTTTATGTAGCGGCAGAGTGTGAAACCGCCGACAAACGACAACGTTTGTTCAGACGATTACGGGGCCCGCGCATTTATGACTGATGTTTCCCCAGGAAAGCCATCAGCCGGTGCACCTGTCTTTTTTGACCGGTTGCACCTTGGGCGCGAATGCTATTCAACAAAGCAAATAAGGTGCAACCAGTTTCTTGAGAATAAGTTGCACCTAGTCGGATTTACCTGAAAAAAGCCTGTTTTTGCTCCCTTTTAGGGCAGTTCCATCGGTTTGCTAGAAGTAAAAGCACCAAGCAGGAGCGGTACGTTCGTACCGGAATTTAATTCCTGACGAGCTGCTTATAATTCCGACAAAAAAAGGGTTGCACCCGGTTGCACCTCGGCGGTTGCACGGCTAATCTTGCCGCCAGCTGATGCCACGCGGTCGTGGCAAACATGAGGATAAAAATATGGCTACCACCACCCTTGGGGTCAAACTTGACGACCCGACCCGCGAGCGCCTCAAGGCTGCCGCGACCTCGATTGATCGCACGCCGCACTGGCTGATCAAGCAGGCAATTTTCAATTACCTGGAAAAACTCGAGGGTGGTGCAACCCTGACCGAGCTGAGCGGCCTGATCAGCAAAGACGCTGACGACGCCGGCGAGGTCCACGCTGACCACGCGCACCAGTGCTTCCTGGAATTCGCTGAAAGCATCCTGCCGCAATCGGTGCTGCGCGCTTCGATCACCGCCGCTTACCGTCGCCCCGAGCCGGAAGTGGTGCCGATGCTGATCGAGCAGGCTCGCCTGCCAATCGCCATGGCTGAAGCCACCAACAAGCTCGCCGCTTCGATTGCCGAGAAACTGCGCAATCAGAAAAGCGCCGGCGGCCGTGCCGGGATTGTTCAGGGCCTGTTGCAGGAATTTTCCCTGTCGTCCCAGGAAGGCGTGGCGCTGATGTGCCTGGCCGAAGCGCTGCTGCGCATCCCGGACAAAGGCACCCGTGACGCGCTGATTCGCGACAAGATCAGCACCGGCAACTGGCACCCTCACTTGGGCAACAGCCCGTCGCTGTTCGTCAACGCCGCCACGTGGGGCTTGCTGCTGACCGGCAAACTGGTCGCCACCCACAACGAAGCCGGCCTGACTTCGTCCTTGAGCCGCATCATCGGCAAGAGCGGCGAGCCGATGATCCGCAAGGGCGTCGACATGGCCATGCGCCTGATGGGCGAGCAGTTCGTGACCGGCGAAACCATCGCCGAAGCCCTGGCCAACGCCAGCAAGTTCGAAGCCAAAGGCTTCCGCTATTCCTACGACATGCTGGGTGAAGCCGCACTCACCGAGCACGACGCCCAGAAGTACCTGGCCTCGTACGAACAAGCCATCCATTCGATCGGCAAAGCGTCCCACGGTCGCGGGATTTATGAAGGACCGGGCATTTCGATCAAGCTGTCGGCACTGCACCCGCGTTACAGCCGCGCCCAGTACGAGCGCGTGATGGACGAGTTGTACCCGCGCCTGCTGTCACTGACCCTGCTGGCCAAGCAATACGACATCGGCCTGAACATCGATGCCGAAGAAGCCGACCGCCTCGAGCTGTCGCTGGATCTGCTGGAGCGCCTGTGCTTCGAGCCGCAACTGACCGGCTGGAACGGCATCGGTTTCGTGATCCAGGCTTATCAAAAGCGTTGCCCGTATGTAATCGACTACGTGATCGACCTGGCTCGCCGCAGCCGTCATCGCCTGATGATCCGCCTGGTAAAAGGCGCGTACTGGGACAGCGAAATCAAGCGCGCCCAAGTCGAAGGCCTGGAAGGCTATCCGGTCTACACCCGCAAGGTGTACACCGACGTTTCCTACATCGCCTGCGCCCGCAAACTGCTGTCGGTGCCGGAAGTCATCTACCCGCAGTTCGCCACGCACAACGCCCACACCCTGTCGGCCATTTACCACATCGCTGGTCAGAACTATTACCCCGGTCAGTACGAGTTCCAATGCCTGCACGGCATGGGCGAACCGTTGTACGAACAGGTTGTAGGCAAAGTTTCCGAAGGCAAGCTGAATCGTCCGTGCCGCGTGTACGCACCGGTCGGTACTCACGAAACACTGTTGGCGTACCTGGTGCGTCGTCTGCTGGAAAACGGAGCGAACACCTCGTTCGTCAACCGCATCGCCGACCAGTCTATTTCGATTCAGGAGCTGGTGGCCGATCCAGTGGCCAGCATCGAGCAGATGGCGACGCTGGAAGGCGGCTTCGGCCTGCCGCACCCGCGTATTCCGCTGCCGCGTGATCTTTATGGTGCCGAGCGCGCCAACTCCAGCGGCATCGACATGGCCAACGAACATCGTCTGGCTTCGCTGTCCTGTGCTTTGCTGGCCACCGCTCATAACAACTGGAAAGCCGCGCCGATGCTCGGTTGCGCCTCCAGCACCGAAACACCTGCGCCGGTTTTGAACCCGTCCGACCTGCGTGACGTGGTTGGCCATGTACAGGAAGCGACCGTCGAAGACGTCGACAACGCGATCCAGTGCGCCCTGAATGCTGCGCCGATCTGGCAGGCCACTCCGCCCGCCGAACGCGCCGCAATTCTGGAACGTGCCGCCGATTTGATGGAAGGCGAGATCCAGCCGCTGATGGGCCTGTTGGCTCGCGAAGCCGGCAAGACCTTTGCCAACGCCATTGCCGAAGTGCGTGAAGCCGTGGACTTCCTGCGTTATTACGCAGTTCAGGCTCGCAACGATTTCACCAACGACGCCCACCGCCCATTGGGTCCGGTGGTTTGTATCAGCCCGTGGAACTTCCCGCTGGCAATCTTCAGCGGCCAAGTCGCTGCTGCATTGGCCGCCGGTAACCCAGTACTGGCCAAACCTGCGGAACAAACCCCATTGGTGGCCGCTCAAGCCGTGCGTTTGCTGCTCGAAGCCGGGATTCCGGAAGGCGTGCTGCAACTGTTGCCGGGCCGTGGCGAAACCGTCGGCGCTCGTCTGGTCGGTGACGATCGGGTTAAAGGCGTGATGTTTACTGGTTCCACCGAAGTTGCTCGTCTGCTGCAACGCAACGTCGCGGGTCGTCTGGACGCTCAGGGTCGCCCGATTCCACTGATCGCCGAAACCGGTGGCCAGAACGCAATGATCGTCGACTCCTCCGCTTTGACTGAACAAGTCGTGATCGACGTCGTATCGTCGGCCTTCGACAGTGCCGGTCAACGTTGCTCGGCGCTGCGCGTACTGTGCCTGCAGGAAGATTCCGCTGACCGTGTCATCGAAATGCTCAAGGGCGCCATGGCTGAATGCCGTCTCGGCAATCCAGAGCGCCTGTCCGTGGACATCGGCCCGGTGATCGACGCCGAAGCCAAGGCCGGTATCGAGAAGCACATCCAGGGCATGCGTGACAAAGGTCGCAGCGTGTACCAGGTGGCAATCGCCAACACCGAAGAAGTCAAACGCGGCACCTTCGTGATGCCAACCCTGATCGAGCTGGAAAGCTTCGACGAACTGCAACGTGAGATCTTCGGCCCAGTGCTGCACGTGGTTCGCTACAAGCGCAAAGACATCGATCAACTGATCGGCCAGATCAACGCTTCCGGCTACGGCCTGACGTTGGGCGTGCACACTCGGATCGACGAGACCATCGCCAAGGTGATCGACAACGTCAACGCCGGTAACGTCTACGTGAACCGCAACATCGTGGGTGCTGTGGTCGGCGTGCAGCCGTTCGGTGGCGAAGGCCTGTCGGGCACCGGTCCGAAGGCCGGTGGTCCGCTGTACCTGTACCGTCTGTTGTCGACGCGTCCTACCGATGCAATCGAACAATCCTTCGCTCGCGGTGATGCCATCGTGGCACCGGACGTTCGCCTGCGTGATGCCATGAGCAAACCGCTGAAAGCCCTGCAAGCCTGGGCTGACAGCAACAAGTTTGCCGACCTGAGCACCCTGTGCGTGCAGTTCGCGGCGCAATCGCAAAGCGGGATCACCCGTGTTCTGGCAGGCCCGACTGGCGAGCGCAACAGCTACGCCATCCTGCCGCGTGAACACGTGCTGTGCCTGGCGGAAGTCGAAGGCGATCTGTTGACGCAACTGGCCGCGGTATTGGCCGTCGGCGGTTCGGCGGTATGGCCGGAAGCTGAATTGACCAAGGCATTGTTCGCACGTCTGCCGAAGGAAGTTCAGGCGAAGATCAAGCTGGTTTCCGACTGGAGCAAGGACGAAGTGCTGTTTGATGCGGCCCTGCATCACGGCCATTCCGATCAGTTGCGTGCGGTCTGCCAGCAAGTGGCCAAGCGTGCCGGTGCGATTGTTGGGGTTCATGGCTTGTCGCAAGGCGAGACCAACATTGCGCTGGAGCGTCTGGTTATCGAGCGGGCGTTGAGCGTTAACACTGCTGCGGCGGGTGGTAATGCCAGTTTGATGACTATTGGTTAAACCGCAAAAAGACCGGGCGCCCGCAACGGACGCCCGGTATGCAATACCCCTGTAGGAGTGAGCCTGCTCGCGATAGCGGAGTGTCATCCAATACATATGTCGAATGACACTCCGCTATCGCGAGCAGGCTCACTCCTACAGTTGTTTTGTGGTGTCTGGTAAGTCGGTGCTCTGATCTACCATCACGCTCATCAATCATCCTGTTCACCCCGCCCTCCCCACGCCTAGACTCGGTCCATCCCAAAAAAAGGTAGGCCGCCATGTCCGAGACGTTGCTCAGTTCCCGCAATCTGGCTTTCGAGCTGTATGAAGTCCTCGATGCCGAAGGCCTGACTCAGCGCGAGCGTTTCGCCGAGCACAATCGCGAGACCTTCGATGCCGCCATCGGCACCGCTCGCAACATCGCCGAGAAGTTCTTCGCCCCGCACAACCGCAAGAACGACGAGAACGAGCCGCGCTATGAGGACGGTCAGGCGATTCTGATTCCAGAAGTGAAACCGGCGGTAGATGCCTTCCTTGAAGCCGGCTTCCTCAACGCCGCACGCAGTTTCGACGCGGGCGGGATGCAGCTGCCTACGCTGTTGTCCCAGGCCTGCTTTGCGCATTTTCAGTCGGCCAACGCGGCGTCGACCTCTTATCCATTCCTGACCATGGGCGCGGCGAACCTGATCGAAAGTTTCGGCACCGAGGAGCAGAAGCAGCGCTTCCTGCAACCGATGATCGACGGTCGCTTCTTCGGCACCATGGCGCTGACCGAACCGCATGCCGGCTCGTCGCTGTCGGATATTCGTACCCGCGCAGAGCCTGCGTCTGACGGCACCTATCGTCTGAAGGGCAACAAGATCTTCATCTCCGGCGGTGATCACCCGCTGTCGGAAAACATCGTGCACATGGTGCTGGCCAAGTTGCCGGACGCACCGGCCGGGGTGAAGGGTATTTCGCTGTTCATCGTGCCCAAGTTTCTGGTCAACGATGACGGCAGTCTGGGCAAGCGCAACGATGTGTTGCTGGCCGGGCTGTTCCACAAGATGGGCTGGCGCGGCACCACCTCCACCGCGTTGAACTTCGGCGACAACGGCGAGTGTGTCGGCTACCTGGTGGGCAAGCCTCATCATGGCTTGAGCTACATGTTCCAGATGATGAATGAAGCGCGGATCGGCGTCGGCATGGGCGCGGTGATGCTCGGGTACGCCGGTTATCTGTATTCCCTGGAGTACGCCCGCGAGCGCCCGCAAGGTCGCGTGCCGGACAGCAAGGATCCGAATACCGCGCCGGTGGCGATCATTCAGCACGCCGATGTCAAACGGATGTTGCTGACGCAGAAGGCCTATGTCGAAGGTTCATTCGACCTCGGGCTGTACGCCGCGCGGCTGTTCGATGACACCACGACGCTGGAGACTGAAGACCAGCGCAAGCAAGCCCATGAGTTACTGGATTTGCTGACACCGATCGTCAAATCCTGGCCCTCGGAGTTTTGCCTGAAGGCTAACGAACTGGCGATCCAGATACTCGGCGGCCACGGCTACACCCGCGAGTACCCTGTTGAACAGTATTACCGCGACAACCGCCTGAACCCGATTCACGAAGGGACTCACGGCATTCAATCGCTGGACTTGCTGGGCCGCAAACTGGCGCAGAACGGTGGTGCGGGGCTCAAGCAATTGATCCGTCTGATTGCCGATACCGCCGAGCGTGCTCAAGCGTATGAATCGTTAACCGCGCTGCGTGAGCCGCTGGAGAAATTGGTGGCGCGTCTGCAAACCGTGACCATTGGTTTGCTGACGGATTTGGGGCAAGGCAAGGTCAACAGCAGCCTGGCGAATTCGGCGCTGTATTTGAAAGTGTTCGGGCACACGGTGATTGGCTGGCGCTGGCTGGAGCAGGCGATTCGCGCTGAGGAAGGGCTGGCCAAAGGGAATGTGGCGGATGTGAGCTTCTATAGAGGCAAGCTGCAAGCGGCGCGATATTTCCTGACGTGGGAAGTGCCGGGTTGCCACCATGAATTGGCGATTCTTGAGGCTCGGGATGATGTGTGCCTGACAATGCAGGATGAGTGGTTCTGATCCTGCATTTTTGGTGTTGCTGAAGGCTAATCGCGAGCAGGCTCACTCCTACAGTAGTTCTGTGGTGAACACATTTCCCAATGTAGGAGTGAGCCTGCTCGCGATGGCGTCAGCTCAGCTTGAAGCTACCCATCTGCCGCGCCAAATCATCCGCCAACCGCTGCAATGTCTGACAATCCTCGCGGCAAGCCCTGACCTCCCCTGCAGTGGCATGGGCCAGATCGGAAATCCCCTGCACGTTCCGGTTAATCTCTTCCGTCACCGCCGACTGCTCTTCCGTCGCCGCGGCCACCTGATGGTTCATGTCGCTGATGCGCTCGACCTGTCCGGTAATCGCCGTCAACGACGCCCCGGTGCGCTGGCTCGATTCGACACCCGTGCCGGTCGCCGCTTGCCCGGAATGCATCGACGACACTGCGTTCTCCGCGCCTTGCTTGAGGCTGCCAATCATCTGCTGAATCTCGTCAGTCGACGACTGCGTCCGCCGCGCCAACGTCCGCACCTCATCCGCGACTACCGCAAACCCACGCCCCATGTCCCCGGCCCGCGCCGCTTCGATGGCCGCGTTGAGCGCCAACAAATTGGTCTGCTCGGAAATCCCGCGTATCACTGCCAGCACCTGATCGATGGATGCCACCTGATGGGCCAACTCGCCCACCGCACTGGCCGCGAGGCCAATCTCATCGGACATGCTTTCAATATGCCGGATCGACCCGCCCACCACTTCCCGCGCCTGCATCGCCTCATCGCGGGCAGTTTGTGAAGCCAGCGCAGCGGTGCCGGCATTCTGGGCGATTTCCTGCACGGTCAGGCCCATTTCGTGGACGGCGGTGGCGACCATGTCGGTCATTTCCTGCTGCCGACCGGAACGCTCTGCGGTGTTGTCCACCACCCGCGCCACCTGGCCGACTGCCGTGCGTAAGCGCTCGCTGGTGGTCAGCACTTCGCCGATCATGTCGCGCTGGCTTTCCAGGAATCGATTGAAGCCGCGAGCAAGGTCACCCAGTTCATCGGCGCGACTGGAATCTAACCTGTGGGTCAAATCTCCACCACCGCTACCGATGGCTACCAATGCCGCTGTTACCTGACGGATCGGCCGCACCAATCCACGGGCCAACAACACCACCAACATCAGGCAAACCAGCGCCACCGCCAGGCCGATACCGCTGCTCATCCACATCGCGCGGCGGGCTTCGGCGTAGATCTGCGACTGTGGCACTTCGGCCACCAGAGTCCAACCCAAGTCCCGCAACGGCAGGCTCAATGCCAGGAAATCTTCGCCATCGCGATCGAAGCTGCTGTGGGTGGCCGCTTGTTGGCCCATGACGGCTTGCGCTGCCGGGGCGCCAATCTGTTCGGCCAAGGAGCGTTTGCCGCTGAACTGCGCTTCGGGGTGAACCTGGATCAAACCGTCGGAACGCACGAGATAGACCTTGCCGCGCTCACCGAAGTTGAAGTTGTGGATCAGCTCCGACAGCTCTTTCATGCTCAGGCCAAGCCCGGCAACGCCCACGACTTTGCCGGCCTGCTCGACTTTGAGGTCGATGAACAGCGCCAACTCTCCGGTCGCGGTGTCATTGTCGATATTGAGGGTGCGCGGCTGGTTGCTGTCGAGGAACGAGTAGAACCAGGCGTCTTTGGGGTTGGAGCGGCTGAGGGTCCGGTCCAGGCCTTTTTCGTTGAAGTAGTGGTTTGAAGCTGTGCCGACGATCAGCGCGGTAAAGGCTTTGTGCTCGGCGCGGATGCCTTCCAGATAGGTAACGAAGGTGTTGGTCTGAGCACTGTTTTCACCCCCGGCCAGCCAGTCGCGCACCATGCTGTTGCTGGCGATGTCCTTGGCGGCGGTGAGGGGTTGAACGAGGATTCGCTCGATGTCGTTGCGCATCGCTTCGATGCTCGACGGCAGCGCTTGTTCGACCAGATAGCGCTCGGCGAGACGGTTGACCACGAGGGTATATATGCCAACCACGATCAGAATACTGACCAGCAGGGCGGTGCCCATGCTCAGGATCAACTGCCATTGAATACTGCGTCGCCAGAACTGCATGGAGCACCCCCAAAGAATAAGAGGCTGAAACACTGCAACAGCCGTGCCGATTGTATACAACGCAAACGACAATTTATTCTTTGGTTGTGCGCAAAGCCGATCAGGCCTGATTGATCGTCTTGGAGATCACTTCAACCGTGGCGCTGACTTGCTCTTGGTAACGGTCGAGTTCCTGCTTGTGCTGTTTCTGCATTTCGATCTGCTGGGAGCACAGATTCATCGCGGCCAGCACCAGCAAGCGGTCACCGATCAGCGTCGGGTACTTCCTTTTGGTGTCGGCCAGGGCAGCCTTCAGCATTAACGCGGCGTCCAGCAGGGTTTGCTCTTCCCCGGCCGGCGCCTTGATCGAATAGTCCTCCCCCAGGATCGAGACGACTTTTACCCCTGCGGCGCCGTGATTCATGCGCTGACTGGGCCGGCGCTGACGCGCTCAACCAGGGCCTGGATACGTGCGGCGGTGGCACCTTGTTTCTCTTCCTGTTCCATCAGGCTCAGCTGCAGGCTTTCGTTTTCATCCTTGGCCTGGGCCAGTTCTGCGCTCAGGGTTTGGTTAGTGCCGAGCAGGGTCTGGTTCTGTTGCACCAGGTCGCTGACCAGCTGTTCCAATTGGCTTAGGGATGCTTCCAACATTTTGATTTTCCAAGCATTTTCAAGGGGCGCGTACGATAAAGAAAAGTCACCACGGATGCCAGGGTTATTGGGGCGCAAGGCCTTGATTTTCCTGGCGGACGACCTTCCTCGCGAACTTTAAAGACTGTGATTGGCGGATCTGGTTCCTGCACTTCGTCGCCGGAGCCTTTGTGCGACAAATACGCGCAGGGCCTCAAGACTTTAGTCGTATGACCGATAAGTCACCCATACGTCAGTCTCAGCGCCGCACGGATGCGCTCTTTTCGGTAAACACCATGTCCCTTCGTAATATGAATATCGCGCCACGGGCGTTCCTCGGTTTTGCCCTGATTGGCGGCCTGATGCTGATTCTGGGTGTGTTTGCCTTGAACCAGATGAGCAAGATTCGCGGCGCCACCGAGGAGATCACCTCAAGCAGCGTGCCGAGCATCAAGAGCCTCGACGAGTTCACGCAACTCACCTTGCGCCTGCGCGTGCTGTCCTACCGTTTGCTGGTGAACCGCGAGCCGGACGTGCAGCAAAAAACCATGGAACTGCTGGAAACCCGCAATCAGCAGATTCGCGCCGCTCAGGCGATTTACGAAAAACTGATCACCAACCCGCAGGAACGTTCGGCCTACGACCAGTACGTGCAGTTGCTCGGCCAGTACCGTCAGATCGAAGACCGCATGAAGACCCTGTCGCGCAACAATCAGGTCGATGAGCTGCGCACCCTGCTCAACACCGATTTGCTGACCAACTCCGAAGCGGTGAATGCCGTGTTGAACCGCCTTCTGGAGATCAACACTCAGCAGACCCTCGACACCAATCAGCAAGCGGCCGACCAATACGCCTCGGCCTTCAACCTGGTGGTCACCCTGCTAGTGATCGCGACCGGCCTGACCCTGCTTTTCGCCTGGTTGCTGACCAACAGCATCACCAAGCCGATCGCCAACGCCCTGAGCGCTGCCGAAGAAATTGCCGAAGGCAACCTGACGCGCCCGATCCATGTCGATGGCGAAGACGAAGCCGGCCGCTTGCTGCTGGCCATGTCGAAGATGCAGGACAAGCTGCGCGACACCCTGCAACGGATTTCCGGTTCCGCCACGCAACTGGCGTCCGCCGCTGAAGAGCTCAACAGTGTCACCGACGAAAGCGCCCGTGGCCTGACCCAGCAGAACAACGAAATCGAACAAGCCGCCACCGCGGTCAACGAAATGACCAGCGCCGTGGAAGAAGTCGCGCGCAATGCCGTCAGCACGTCCGAAGCCTCGAAAAATGCCACCACTTCCGCCGGTGATGGCCGTGACCTGGTGCAGGAAACCGTCAGCGCCATCGAACGTATGAGCGCCGATGTGCAGAGCACCGCGACCCTGATTGGCGACCTGGCCAACGAGTCCCGTGACATCGGCAAAGTGCTGGACGTGATTCGCGGTCTGGCTGATCAGACCAACTTGCTGGCATTGAACGCGGCAATCGAAGCTGCTCGTGCCGGTGAGGCCGGTCGTGGTTTCGCCGTGGTAGCGGACGAAGTGCGTGCCCTGGCCCACCGTACCCAGCAGTCGACCAGCGAAATCGAACGCATGATCGGCAGCATCCAGAGCGGTACCGAACACGCAGTGGATTCGATGCGCAACAGCACCGAGCGCGCTGAATCGACCTTGAACATCGCCCGTGGCGCAGGCATGTCGCTCGACACTATTAATAGCGCCATCGTCGAAATCAACGAACGCAACCTGGTGATCGCCAGCGCTGCCGAAGAGCAGGCACAGGTGGCCCGCGAAGTGGATCGCAACCTGGTGAACATTCGTGATCTGTCGGTGCAGTCGGCCACCGGGGCTAACCAGACCAGTGCCGCGAGCAATGAGCTGTCGCGATTGGCGCTGGACCTGAACAACATGGTTGGGCGGTTTAGCCTCTGATCGGGATTGGTGGTGCTTTCAAGAGCCACCCCTCACCCCAGCCCTCTCCCCACGGGGGAGAGGGGGAAAGGGAGCCGATCTTCATGCTGTTCAGAACCTGAGTTCGGCTCGATATCTCAGGTCGCAATATTTCGCGCAAGCACCTCGGTCAGTCCCCTCGCCCCTCTGGGGCGGTCCGACGTTTCGGGAGGGTAGGGTGAGGGGTCGGTTGCAAGTCGAACAAAAATCCAGGCCACGCACTGTCAAAAAAGCTTTTTGACAGCATCACATTTCAACAGGTTAGAATCGCTGGCACGCAGACTGCATGGTCAGTTTGCGCCCGCCTTTCAGCTTTCTGGAGTACTGCCTTTGAATGCGACGACCATCAACAGCCTGTTCTTGATCGGCGCGTTGCTGGTAGGTGCAAGCATTCTGGTGAGCTCACTTTCATCGCGCCTCGGTATCCCGATTCTGGTGATCATCCTCGCGGTGGGCATGTCGGCCGGCGTCGACGGCGCTGGCATTATTTTCGATAACTACCCAACGGCTTATCTGGTCGGCAACCTCGCCCTGGCCGTCATCCTGCTCGACGGCGGCTTGCGCACCCGGGTTTCCAGCTTCCGCGTGGCATTATGGCCGGCGCTGTCGCTGGCGACGGTCGGGGTGTTGATCACCACCGGGCTGACCGGCATGGCAGCCGCGTGGCTGTTCAACCTGAACCTGATTCAGGGCCTGCTGATCGGCGCTATCGTCGGCTCCACCGACGCCGCGGCGGTATTCTCGCTGCTCGGCGGCAAAGGCCTGAACGAACGGGTGACCGCCAGCCTCGAGATCGAGTCCGGCAGCAACGACCCGATGGCGGTGTTCCTCACCGTGACCCTGATCGACATGCTCGCCAGCGGCCAGACCGGCCTGCATTGGAGCCTGCTCGGGCACTTGATGCGTGAGTTCGGCATCGGTGCTGTCATCGGCCTGGGCGGCGGCTGGGTCATGCTGCAACTGGTCAACCGTATCCACTTGGCCACCGGCCTGTATCCGATCCTGGTGATTGCTGGCGGACTGGTTGTGTTTGCCCTGACCAACGCCTTGCACGGCAGCGGCTTTTTGGCGGTTTACCTGTGCGGCCTGGTCATCGGCAACCGCCCGGTGCGCAGCCGCCACGGCATTTTGCACATGCTCGATGGCATGGCCTGGCTGGCGCAAATCGGCATGTTCCTGGTACTGGGGCTGCTGGTAACGCCCCACGACTTGTTGCCGATTGCCCTGCCCGCCCTGGGCCTGGCGCTGTGGATGATTCTGTTTGCGCGGCCGTTGTCGGTGATCGTCGGCCTGCTGCCGTTCAAGGCGTTCCATGGGCGCGAGAAGGCGTTCATTTCCTGGGTCGGGTTACGCGGCGCGGTCCCGATCATTCTGGCGGTGTTCCCGCTGATGGCCGGCCTGCCCAACGCCCAGCTGTATTTCAACCTCGCCTTCTTTATCGTATTGGTGTCGCTGCTGGTGCAGGGCACGAGCCTGCCGTGGGTGGCGAAGCTTTTGAAAGTGACCGTTCCGCCAGAGCCGGCGCCGATCTCCCGCGCAGCCCTGGAAGTGCACGTCACCAGTGAGTGGGAGCTGTTCGTTTATCGCCTCGGTGCCGAGAAATGGTGCATCGGCTCGCCCCTTCGCGAACTGAAAATGCCCGAAGGCACTCGGATTGCAGCACTGTTTCGTCGCCAGCAACTGCTCCATCCGTCGGGTAGTACGGTGCTCGAAGTCGACGATTTGCTGTGCGTAATCGGCCATGAACACAACCTTCCGGCCCTCGGAAAACTCTTCAGTCAGGCACCGCAACGGGGCCTCGATTTGCGTTTCTTCGGCGACTTCGTACTCGAAGGAGACGCCCAGTTGGCTGCGGTTGCGGCGCTTTACGGGTTGAAAGTGGAAGGCATCGATCCGGACATGTCGCTCGGTCATTTCATTGCCCAGAAAGTGGGCGGTGCACCCGTAGTCGGTGACCATGTGGAGTGGAACAACACCATTTGGACCGTCGCAGTCATGGAAGGGAACAAGATCGGTAAAGTGGGCGTCAGATTCCCCGAAGGAAGTCGCCCCGGTCCGGGCTTGTTCCTCTAAACTCCACACTTCGTCTCGCTTTCGATCGGTCTCTATGTCAACCCTGCGCACGTTTATCATCACGGCCCTGCTGGGCTTGAGTCTTACTGTCGGTACATTGCAAGCGGCCGAACCGCCGTCCAGCGAAGCCGTGCAGGCGAACCTGGACAAGATCGCCGACCGCAAATTGCCGGAAGCCGATCAGAAAGCCCTGCAGAGCATCCTCCAAAACACGCTGACACAGCTCAACAACCAACGTGATTACGAGCAGAAACTGGCCGATCTCAAGCAGCAACTGGCCAACGCCCCGAAGCAGAACATCGAGAACCAGCGAGAACTGACCAAGCTTAAAGCCACCAAAGTGCTGCCAGTACCGCAGCGCTATGCCAAAGAGCCTATTCAGCAGCTGGAGCAAATGCTCACCGAGCGCTCCACCCAGCAAAGCGATCTGCAGAAAGCCCTGGCCGAGGCCAACAGTCTGGTGATTACTGCCCAGACCCGCCCAGAGCGCGCACAGGCCGAAATTTCTGCCAGCCAGACTCGCATCCAGCAGATCAACAACATCCTCAAGATCGGCAAGGACGCCGGCAAGACCTTGACCTCTGAGCAACGCGACCTGCTCAACGCTGAACTCGCGGCACTGAACGCCCTGATCCCGTTGCGTCGCCAGGAACTGGCCGGCAACAACCAGTTGCAGGACTTGGGTAACAGCCAACATGACTTGCTCTCGGAAAAATCCGATCGCCTGGATCAGGAAATCCAGGAGCTGCAAACCCTGATCAACCAGAAGCGCCTGGCCCAGTCACAAGAGACGGTGACGCAGCAATCCATCGAAGCGCAGAAGTCCGGCGGCAGCAGCCTGCTGGCTACCGAAAGCGCGGCGAACCTGAAGCTTTCGGACTACCTGCTCAAAAGTACGGACCGCCTCAACGAAGTCACCCAGCAGAACCTGCAGACCAAGCAGCAGCTGGACAACGTGACCCAGAGCGATTCGGCGCTGGACGAGCAAATCAACGTGCTCAAGGGCAGCCTGCTGCTCTCCAAGATTCTCTACAAACAGAAACAGTCTCTGCCACGCCTCAGGCTCGACCGTGACCTGGCCGACCAGATCGCCGACATTCGCCTCTATCAATTCGAAGTCAGCCAGCAACGGGAACTGCTCAGCAACCCGGCGGCCTACGTCGATAACCTGCTGTCGACTCAGCCTCCCGAGCAAGTCACCCCGCAACTGCGCAAGAGCCTGCTGGAACTGGCCACGACCCGTGCGGACCTGCTGGAGCGGCTGAACCGCGAACTCAGCGCGGTGCTCAACGAATCCATCACGTTGCAACTCAATCAGAAACAACTGCTCAGCACCGCGCAAAGCCTGCGGGCGACCCTCGATGAGCAGATGTTCTGGATTCCCAGCAACAAGCCGCTGGACCTGGAATGGATGCGCGCCGTGCCGGAGCGTCTGGAACGTCAGGTCACCACGCTGCCGTGGGCTTCCAGCCTGAGCGAATTAAGTGACGGCCTGACCCAACGGCCGCTGCTGTTCCTGCCCCTGGCACTGTTGATCGGTGCCCTGCTGTGGCGGCGCAAAAGCCTGTATGCCCGACTGAGCAAGGTTCACCAGGACATCGGCCACTTCAAGCGCGACAGCCAGTGGCACACGCCGCAGGCAATCCTGATCAACATTCTGCTAGCGATGCCGGTCTCCCTGGGTCTGGCCTTGTGTGGCCTGGCCTTGCAAATCGACGCCCGCGGACAGAACGCGAACATGGGCGCAGCGCTGCTGCAAATGGCCCAGGCCTGGCTAGTGTTCTACACCGCCTACCGGGTCCTTGCGCCGGGCGGCGTGGCCGAACTGCATTTCCGCTGGGAAAAACCTCAGGTCGAATTCCTGCAGGGCTGGGTCCGTCGACTCGGGCTGGTGGTCATGGCGTTGGTCGCGGTGGTGGCGGTCGCCGAGCTGCAACCCGCGACCCTGGCCGATGACGTACTCGGCATGCCGGTGGTGCTGACCTGCTACGCGTTGATGGCCTGGCTGCTCAGTCGCCTGCTGATCAGCAGCCCGACTCACCAGAACGCTTCGCTGTTCCGTAAGGCCGTGGGGATCATGTTCACCGTCCTGCCTGTCGCGCTGTTCGTGGCGGTGTGCTTCGGCTATTACTACACCGCGCTGAAGCTCAGTGACCGGTTGATCAACACCCTTTACCTGCTGATGTTCTGGCTGGTGATCGAAGCCACCTTCGTACGCGGCCTCAGCGTTGCGGCACGCCGTCTGGCCTACCAGCGCGCCCTGGCCAAACGCCAGGCTGCGAAAGAGGCCGGCGATGGCGAAGCGGTGATCGAAGAGCCAACGCTGGACATCGAGAAGGTCAACGAGCAGTCCCTGCGCCTGATCCGCCTGGCACTGCTTGGCGGTTTCATCGCGGCGCTGTACTGGGTCTGGTCGGACCTGATCTCGGTGTTCTCGTACCTGGATAACGTCACCCTCTACGAATACACCAGCGGCACCGGCGCCAACATGAGCATGGTGCCCATCAGCATTGGCGACATGCTCGGCGCGCTGATCATCATCGGCATCACCTTCGCTCTCGCGCGCAACTTGCCGGGGTTGCTGGAAGTATTGGTGCTGTCGAAGCTGAACCTGGCTCAGGGCAGCGCCTATGCCACCACCACCTTGCTGTCCTACGTGATCGCTGGCATCGGCTTCGTCTCGACCTTGTCGACACTCGGCGTGAGCTGGGACAAGTTGCAATGGCTGGTGGCGGCGCTGTCGGTGGGTCTCGGCTTCGGGATGCAGGAAATCTTCGCGAATTTCATCTCCGGGATCATGATCCTGTTCGAACGTCCGGTGCGGATTGGCGACACCATCACCATTGGTAACCTGTCCGGTACGGTGAGCAAGATCCGCATCCGCGCCACGACCATCACCGACTTCGACCGCAAGGACATCATCGTCCCGAACAAGACGTTCATTACAGGACAACTGATCAACTGGTCCCTGACCGACACCATCACCCGAGTGACCCTCAAGCTCGGTGTCGATTACGGCTCGGACCTGGACCTGGTCAAGGAATTGCTGCTCAAGGCTGCACGTGAAAACCCACGTGTGCTGAAGGATCCCGAACCCCACGTGTACTTCCTGAACTTCGGCGAAAGCACCCTCGACCACGAGTTGCGTATGCATGTGCGCGACCTTGGCGACCGGAACCCGGTGCTCGATGAGGTCAACCGCTTCATCAATCGCGAGTTCAAGAAACAGCACATCAACATCTCGTTCCGGCAGATGGAGGTTTACCTCAAGAACATCCAGGGCCAGGAATACAGAATGGTGCCCGTCGATCCGGAAGCCAAAACCATTGCGCCGCTGGTGGAAGGCCAATCACCGTTACAGCCACCCGCGGCCAAGCTCGACTAAGCGGCCTATCCCTAGCAGAATGCTCGGACATTCTGCTGGAGATGGCCGTTGAAAGCCCTCGACGAACTGACCTTCGATAACCGTTTCGCCCGCCTGGGCGATACGTTTTCCACCCATGTGCTGCCTGAGCCCATCGACAACCCGCGCCTGGTGGTGGCCAGCCCCGCCGCCATGGCATTGCTCGATCTCGACCCTACCGTGGCCGAAACCCCGGAGTTTGCCGAACTGTTCAGCGGCCATAAGCTCTGGGCTGACGCGATCCCGAGGGCAATGGTCTATTCAGGTCATCAGTTCGGTTCCTACAACCCACAACTGGGCGATGGTCGCGGTCTGTTGCTGGGCGAGGTCTACAACGAGGCCGGCGAGCATTGGGACCTGCACCTCAAGGGTGCCGGCCAGACGCCCTTTTCGCGCATGGGTGATGGCCGGGCGGTGCTGCGGTCCTCGATCCGCGAATTTCTTGCCTCCGAAGCGCTGTATGCCCTGAACATCCCGACCACCCGCGCCCTGTGCGTCATCGGCTCCGACACGCCGGTGTGGCGCGAGAAGCAGGAACGCGCCGCCATGGTCCTGCGCATGGCGCCGAGCCATGTGCGTTTCGGGCATTTCGAATATTTCTACTACACCAAACGTCCCGAGAAACAGAAAGAACTCGGCGACCACGTGCTGGCCATGCATTTCCCGGAGTGCCTGGAACAGCCGGAACCGTACCTGGCGATGTTTCGCGAAATCGTCGAGCGCAATGCCGAACTGATCGCCAAATGGCAGGCCTATGGCTTCTGCCACGGCGTGATGAACACTGACAACATGTCGATCCTCGGCATTACCTTCGACTACGGCCCGTTCGCCTTCCTCGACGACTTCGACGCCCACTTCATCTGCAACCACTCCGATGACCAGGGCCGTTACTCCTTCAGCAACCAGGTGCCAATCGGCCAGTGGAACCTCAGCGCCCTCGCCCAGGCCCTGACGCCATTCATCAGCGTCGAAGCCCTGCGTGAAACCCTCGGTCTGTACTTCCCGTTGTACCAGGCCCATTACCTGGACCTGATGCGCCGCCGCCTCGGCTTCACCACGGCCGAAGACGATGACCAGAAACTGTTGGAACACCTGCTGCAACTGATGCAGAACAGTGGCGTCGACTACAGCCTGTTCTTCCGCCGTTTAGGGGAAGAATCACCGGAACTGGCCGTCGCCCGTTTGCGCGATGACTTCGTCGACATCAAAGGCTTCGACGCCTGGGGCGAGCTCTACATCGCCCGGGTTGTTCGTGAAGGCGAGGCTGATCAGGAACAACGCCGCAAACGCATGCACGCCGTCAATCCGCTGTACATCCTGCGCAACTACCTGGCGCAGAAAGCCATCGATGCGGCGGAGAGCGGCGACTATTCAGAGGTCCGTCGCTTGCACGCGGTGCTGAGTAATCCGTTCGAGGAGCAGCCGGGGATGGAAAGCTACGCCGAGCGTCCGCCGGAGTGGGGCAAGCATTTGGAGATCAGTTGTTCGTCGTGAGAGGGATCAATCCATGGGATCGATGGCACTGACGACTCGAGCAATGATGTCTGCCATCGTGATGTCATCAAGTCGTTCAATGAACTTGGCTGAGCCGTCCCGGACTCGCTGCTCAATATCAAAACTGCGCACCTGATTGCAAACCGCTACACCGTTCGTTTCGTGGCCGGAGACGATGACCGCCAAACCGGAGTTTCGACTGAAGCTCCCGCCACTAGTCACGGGCACAGTCATGCTGACACCCAGGGAGTTGATTTCCCTTGGCGTAATCACCACGAACCGATGCCGGTTCATCATCTCTCGTCCCGCAATCGGGTTCGGGTCAATCCAGTAGACATCGCCCCGCTGCGGGGCTTGCCGCCTAACCATCAACCTAGCTCCCGGCCAACTGGATCGCCTTCACGTGCAAACGCCGTCTGAGCATTAAGCTCAGCGACTTCTTCAGAACCTTCAAGCAATTCGGCAAGGCTGTACCGCTTGCGAGGAGGCTGTACAACCGGACGGGCAATCAACTCGCCATCGACCACATTCAGTTCCAACTGTGCCCCTACTTCCAGGTGCAGGAGCTTCAGTAAAGTTGGCGGGAGGGTAATCACCGCAGCCCCACCTTGACGGCGGATTTTGGAAGTCACGGACACGGGATAACTCCTATCCGATAATTGAAAGGCATCGATTTCTCGATAAGTGCAACAAAAGTAGCACGAGGTTAAAGGCAAAGCGAACTCCTCACTGAGAGATTTGAAGATGATGGCGTTGCTTCCAGCGTAGCCACCGATCCCAAACGGAACGCTTGGAAAATGTGAGGATTTGCGACAAGCGCGTCGCTCCTGCTGGCCCTTCTCAGCTTGATAAAAGCAGTTTGCGACACCAGATCAGTTCAAGATTGCCCACTCATTCAGAGCACGACTATGTCCGACCCACTCCTCATCCCCTGCCCCCACTGCAACGGCCTCAACCGCATCCCCGCCGAGCGCCTCAATGACCATCCAAAATGCGGTCGCTGCAAAGCCGAAGTTCTGCTGAGTAAACCCTTTGAGTTGAAGCAAAGCGATTACACCAGCCAGATCAAAGGTGATCTGCCGTTGCTGGTGGACGTTTGGGCGGATTGGTGTGGGCCGTGCAAGTCGTTTGCGCCGGTGTTCGAGCAGGCGGCGGTGCAATTGGCGGGTAAGTGTCGACTGGCCAAGCTGGACAGCGAGGCGAACCAGCAGTTGTCGGCGCAACTGGGGATTCGCTCGATCCCGAGCCTGATTCTGTTCAAGAACGGCCGGGAAGTGGCGCGCCAGAGTGGCGCCTTCCCGTTACCGCAATTGATGAGTTGGTTGCGTAGCCAAGGGATCTGACGACGAGTAGTCAGGCATTTTCCAGAAGGTTGTGCAGATCGACGAATTGCTGCGTCAGCTTGTGACGTGGGTCGAGGTGGATCAGCGGCGTGTTGGCCTGGTGGGATTCACGCATGCGCACCGAGCTGCCCAGGTACACCGGTAATACCGGCAGGCCTTCGGCGATCAGTTCGTCGAGGATTTGTTGGGGCAGACTGGCGCGAGCCTGGAACTGGTTGACGACAATCCCTTCAACTTCCAGCCCTTCGTTGTGGTCGTCCTTCAATTCTTCGATTTCTGCCAACAAGCCGTATAACGCCTGACGCGAGAAGCTGTCGCAATCGAAGGGAATAAGCACACGATCAGCGGCAATCAACGCAGATACCGCGTAAAAGTTCAGCGCTGGCGGAGTATCGAGGTAGATCCGGTCGTAATCACCGTCCAGCTCCTCGAGCAATTTGCGCAGCTTGTTGATCTTGTGTTTGGCCTCAAGCTTGGGCTGCAAGTCAGCCAGCTCAGCAGTGGCGGTGATGAGGTGGAGGTTGTCGAAGGGGGTTTCGTAGATATCGACCTGGTTTTTCTTGGAGAACGGTCCGGAAGACAGGGTCTGTTTGAAAAAATCGGCAATGCCCATGGGAATGTCATTACCGGTGAGGCCCGTCAGGTACTGAGTGGAGTTGGCCTGGGCATCGAGATCCACCAAGAGGGTGCGATAACCCTCGCTGGCACTGACCGCCGCCAGATTGCAGGCAATGCTGGATTTGCCTACGCCACCTTTCTGATTGAACACCACGCGCCGCATGTCAAAACCTCCGTGTATCAAAGAATGACCGAGTGTAGTAGTCCACGGCGCTGCTTAGCTACCTTGCCGGCATCGGGACTACACAGTCATCGGCAATCTCTCAATAAAAAAGCCGCTAACTCTGCCGTTGACCACTGACAGAGCCGACAGACGTCCCCACCACGATGTGGATAATGGCCAATTGACAGCCACGCACGAACCAACCGGTACATTTCATTGAGCAAAATGTAACCATCATTTGCTACACGCCCGCCGCAACGGGATAATGCGCACCACTCGGCGCTAAGCGCTACGTAGGGTAGTTCGCGTTTTTTGCGACTCACCGCGTCAAGGAAGCCCGCAGGGGCGGGATGAATGTCTGTGATCAATTTCAACATCGCCCATTGGCGCGCGTGGGCCCCTGGGCTCGAAAGCGTGGACGACTGGCAGGCCTGGAGCCGACAACCGGTCGTGCTTGCGAGCAGCGATGCCGCACCCGACGTCTCGTTTCTACCGGCCATGCAGCGCCGGCGACTCAGCCGTCTCGCGCGGATGGCGTTCAGTGTCGGCTGGCCCTTGGCCGATGGCCGCCAGGACCTACCGTTGGTCTTTATTTCTCGCCACGGCGAAACCCCGCGCACGTTCGATATTCTCAGTGATCTGGCTGCCGATCAGCCGCTGTCGCCGACTCAGTTCAGCCTGTCCGTGCACAACGCGATCATCGGCCTGTGGTCGATCATGCGCGGCGAAACCAGCGAAATGACGGCCCTCGCTGCAGCCGGCGATGGCCTTGAAAACGGCATGCTAGAGGCCGCGGCTTTGCTTTCCGAGGGCGCTCCCGCGGTACTGCTGATCGTCACCGAAGAGCAACCGCCCGAAGCCTACTCGACCTGGATCGACGACGTGCCGTTCCCTTACGCGGTCGGCCTGCTGATCACCCCCGGAAATGACTGGCAGCTGTCCCTGAACAGCGCCTCGGATGAGTTGTCCAAAGCCCGATGGCCCCATGCACTGAACCTATTGCGTACTCTGCTCGGCCAGCAGACAACCTGCCAACATGCCTGGAAAAATCGTGTATGGACCTGGCAACGCAACCTGTAACCGAAAAAAACCGCGACGCCTACTACTGGCGCCTGCTGGCTACCGCCGCGAGCTTCACCCTGTTCGGGTTGGGCGGGTTGTGCCTGCGACTTGTGGTTTTCCCGCTACTGAACTGCCTGCCCGGCGATGCCCGGACACACCGGCGGCGAGCGCGACACACCGTCGCCCGCCTGTTCTGGTTTTTTGTGCGATTCATGGCCCGCACCGGCGTGCTGACTTACGACATCCAGGGCGCCGAAAAACTCGGTCGACCGGGGCAAATGATCATTGCCAATCACCCGTCGCTGATCGATGTGGTGTTCCTGATCGGCCTGGTGCGCCACGCCAATTGCGTGGTCAAGAAGAGCCTCTGGGAGAACCCCTTTACCCGCGGCCCGCTGCGCTGCATCGAATACATCAGCAACGACGGCAGCATGGACATGCTCGATGCCGCTGCCGACGCGCTGAAAAGCGGCCAGACGCTGATCATCTTTCCAGAAGGCACCCGCACGCGGCCCGGTCAGGCGCCAGCCTTCCATCGGGGTGCTGCGTCGATCGCTCTGCGCGGTGCGAAAATCCTCACCCCGGTGATTATCAAGGTCAACCCGACCACGTTGACCAAGGCCGAGCCCTGGTATCGGATCCCAAAACGCCGTGTGCACTTCAGTTTCCGTGTCGGGGCCGATATAGACCCACAAGCCTTCGCATCTCTGGGCCCCGCTCCTCAGGCCTCGCGCAAGCTCAATGACTATTTGCATCATTACTACATTAAGGAGCTCGCCGAAGATGAGCGATCTACACCGTGAAATCAAAGAACTGATCATCGACGCCCTGGGCCTTGAAGACATGAGCGCACAAGACATCGGCGACGACCAGACGCTGTTCGGCGAAGGCCTGGGCCTGGATTCGGTAGACGCTCTGGAACTCGGCCTGGCCATCCAGAAAAAGTACGGCATCAAAATCGACGCCGACGCCAAAGACACCCGCAATCACTTCAGCAACGTGGCGAGCCTTGCGGCGTTCGTCACTGCAAAACAGGCAGCTTGAGACCGGACCATGCAAACTCGTGACGACATCTTCAACACCCTGCGCGATGCTCTGGTCGAACTCTTCGAGCTGGACCCCGAGCGCGTAAGCCTCGAATCCAACCTGTATCAGGACCTGGAAATCGACAGCATTGACGCGGTCGACCTGATCGATCACATCAAACGCCAGACTGGCAAGAAAATCGCTGCCGAAGAGTTCAAATCGGTGCGTACCGTCAGCGACGTGGTCGAGGCGGTCTACCGTCTGGTTCAGCCGGCCGCATGAGCCGACTGATCGGCCTCGGCCTGCTGCTGGCGGGCCTGCTGTACCCCTTCGCGGTGTATTTCGGCATGGAGCATTTCGCGCCATGGCAGTTTGGTCTGCTGCTGGGCAGCCTGTGGCTGGCCCGGGCACTGTTCGGTACGCGCAAGCCCGGCAGTTTGTGGATGGCAGTCACCGCGATTGCTTTTTGCCTGTTGCTGGCGTTGTTCGACAGCCCGCTGCTACTGCGCTGGTACCCGGTGCTGATCAGCGCGTTCATGCTCGGGCTGTTTGGCCTGAGCTTGATCGTTGGCCCGCCGATCATCGAACGCCTGGCGCGTTTGCGCGAACCGAAACTGCCGGCCAAGGCGATTGTTTATACCCGCCAGGTGACGATCGTCTGGTGCGTGTTTTTCTTCTGTAACGGTTTGCTCGCCGCCGCCCTGACCCTATGGGCGCCGCTGAGTTGGTGGATGTTGTACACCGGCCTGATTTCCTACGGATTGATGGGCCTGTTATTTGCCATTGAATGGCTTATACGACAACGGGTACGAGGCCACCCATGAATTGGATAAAACTTGAGCACCTGTTGCTCAAGGCGCAACCGGAACGTGCCGTGACGGCCGAACCGGCACTGAATCACGCTCAGCTGTGCGAACAGGCGTTGAGCCTCGCCGCGGGCCTGCAAGCCCAGGGTGTGCGGCGCATTGCCGTGCACCTTGAGGACGCCGCCGACCTGGCGATTGCCCTGCTCGGCGCCTGGCGCGCCGGGGTCAGCGTGCTGCTGCCCGCAGACCTGCAAGCCCAGACTCGCCAGCGCTGGTCGACCGAAGTCGATCTGTGGCTGACCGATCAGGCCGATGACGCACACCTGAGCGATTATCGGCATCCGCCGTTGATGGCCGCCGCGCTGGATCTGGATCGCAATTCGCTGAGCCTGTGCACGTCCGGTTCCAGCGGCGAGCCCAAGCGCATCGACAAAACCCTGCGCCAATTGGCCAATGAAGTCGAAGCGCTGGAGCAGCTCTGGGGCGCCGATCTTGGCGCGGCTTGCATCATCGGCAGCGTCGCCACTCAGCATATCTACGGCTTGTTGTTTCGAGTGCTGTGGCCGCTGTGCGCCGGGCGCTCGTTTGTGCGCAAGCAACTGGCATTCCCTGAAGACCTGCAGCGCGCCAGCCGCGAACACCCGGTGTTCGCCTGGGTCGCCAGCCCGGCGCTGCTCAAGCGCATGGGCGACAACCTCGACTGGTCCGCGTTAAGTGCGGTTCGCCGGGTATTTTCCTCCGGTGGTGCATTGCCGACCGAGGCTGCACAAAGCCTGCACCAGCGCCTGCAACAGTGGCCAACGGAAATCCTCGGCAGCTCGGAAACCGGCGGTATCGCCTGGCGTCAGGGCCACGCGCTCTGGCAACCCTTTGCTGATATCGAGTTGAGCCAGGACAGCGACGGCGCCCTGCTCATTGCTTCGCCGTACTTGCCTCCCGGGCACATCGAACACACCGCGGACGCCGCGCGAATCGCTGCCGACGGCCGATTCGAACTGCTCGGACGGCTGGACCGGATCGTCAAACTGGAAGAAAAACGTATATCACTACCGATGCTGGAACAGGCCCTGATGGCCCACGACTGGGTCGCCGAAGCGCGTCTTGGCGTGGTTCAGGAAAATCGCGCTTCATTGGGTGCGCTGCTGGTGCTGACCGAGTCAGGCCTGCATGCCTTGCGCAATCAGGGTCGACGCACCCTCACGCAGGAACTGCGTCAGCATTTGAGCCAGCATTGCGAAGCCCTGGCGTTGCCACGACGCTGGCGCCTGCTGCGACAACTGCCGCTGAACGCTCAGGGCAAACTGCCCCAGGCCACCGTTGAAGCCCTGCTGCTGGCCCCGCGTCCAAAGGCGCCGGAAGTGCTGGATCAGGTCGAAGTCGATGGCGAATGGAGCCTGCAACTGGCGGTACCACCCGACCTCGCCTACTTCAGCGGTCACTTCCCTCAGGCGCCGGTATTGCCCGGTGTAGTGCAAGTGGAATGGGCGTTAACGCTGGGTCAGCAATTGATGGACCTGCCGGCAAAATTCGCAGGCATGGAAGTGCTGAAATTCCAGCAACTGGTGCGTCCCGGCGATGAAGTCCAATTGCACCTGCGCTTCGACCCGACGCGCAGCAAGCTGTATTTCACCTATCGCAACGAGTCCGCGACCTGCTCCAGTGGGCGGATTTTGCTTAAGGCTGCAGGCGATGAATAATCTGTGGCGAGGGAGCTTGCTCCCGTTCGAGCGCGAAGCGTTCGCAATGAAATCTACGCCGGATGGTTTTGGGGTCGCTTCGCAACCCAGCGGGAGCAAGCTCCCTCGCCACAAGGGTTCTGTGGAGGTTTTAAATCGTGCATAACCCCTGCGCCGTGGTCCCGGTCTACAACCACGAAACCGCCATCACCACGGTGGTTGATGCGCTGCTCGCCAGCGGCCTGCCATGCATTTTGGTGGACGATGCCAGCAGCCCGGCCTGTGCAAAGGTGCTCGATCAACTGGCCCTGCGCGACAAAGTGTTCCTGATTCGGCTCAGCGCCAACCAGGGCAAAGGTGGCGCGGTCATGACCGGTTTTCGCGAAGCCTCGCGCCTGGGCTTCAGCCATGCCTTGCAGGTGGACGCCGACGGTCAGCATGATCTGCAAGACGTCCAGACCTTCATCGAATTGTCGCGCGCCCATCCCGAGGCGGTGATCTGCGGCTACCCGCGATACGACGCCAGCGTGCCGAAAGGTCGCTTGTACGCCCGCTACCTGACTCACGTCATGGTCTGGATCAACACCCTGTCGTTGCAGATTCGCGATTCCATGTGCGGCTTCCGTGTCTATCCGTTACCACCGACCCTGGCGCTGATCGATTCGGCGAAGATCGGCAAGCGCATGGACTTCGACTCGGACATTCTCGTACGGCTGGCCTGGCGCAATCTCCCCATGCAATGGCTGCAAACCAATGTCCACTACCCGCTGGATGGCGTCTCGCATTTCCGCCTGTTCTACGACAACGTGCTGATTACGAGCATGCACACGCGGTTGTTCTTCGGCATGTTGCTGCGGGCGCCCGTGATCCTCTGGCGGCGGTGGCGAGCATGAGCGCTGAAGCGGATAAAAAGCACTGGGCTGATCGCGAAGAGCGCGGCAGCTTCTGGCTGATGAAATTCACCGCATTCTGCGCCAAAGTGCTGGGCCGGCGGCTGCTGAGCCCGTTGCTGTACGGCATCGTTCTGTACTTTTTCCTGTTCGGGCGCAGCGCCCGTCACAGCGCCTGGCAGTACCAGCAGAGGCTCGCTGACTGGAGTGGTCGCCATGAATTGCGCCCGACCCATTGGCGAGTGTTCGGCCAGTTCATGGCCTTCGCCGATTCCATGCTCGACAAGCTCGACGTATGGAACGGCAAGTTGAGCATCGAGCAGATCGAAATCATCGACCCGGCCTTGCTGCGCAATCAACTGCGCGGCACCCGCGGGCAGATGCTGGTGGGCGCGCACCTGGGCAATCTCGAGGTCTGCCGCGCGCTGGCCGAAATCGGTGAAAAAGTCACGATGAACGTGCTGGTGCATACCAAGCACGCTGAACAATTCAACCGTTTGCTCGGCGAAGCCGGCGCGACCAATTTGCGGCTGATTCAAGTCAGCGAACTGGACCCGCTGATCATGCTGCAACTCCATGAGCGCCTGGAGCGCGGCGAATGGCTGGCGATTGCCGGCGACCGCGTGCCGCTGCATGGCGGACGCAGCGTCACCGTGGACTTCCTCGGCCATCAGGCCGCGTTCCCTCAGGGCCCATGGTTGCTTGCCGGCCTGCTGAAATGCCCGATCAACCTGATGCTGTGCCTGAAGAAGCCGACGGGCGACTATCGACTGACCCTCGAACCGTTCGCCGAGGCCGTGGTGTGGAAGCGCAGCGACCGCGAGCAGGTCATTCATCAGTGGGCCTCCCGCTATGCCGAACGCTTGGGTCACTATTGCCTTGAAGCGCCCCAACAATGGTTCAACTTTTACCCTTTCTGGAAGACCGATGACGACGCCAACGCTTGAGCCGGTAACCTTCGGCGAACTCCCTTTGCGCATCGAAGACGTGCTGGCCCTGGCCAACCGTCAGGTGCCGACGCAGTTGCAAAGCGACCCTGCGTACCGCGAGCGTATCGCCAAGGGTGCGCGATTCCTCGACTCCCTGCTGGACAAGGAAGGCGTGATCTACGGCGTGACCACCGGTTACGGTGATTCTTGCGTGGTCGCGGTGCCGCTGCATCACGTCGAGGCGTTGCCCCGTCATTTGTATACGTTCCACGGCTGCGGCCTAGGCAAACTGCTCGACGCACAAGCCACTCGTGCGGTGCTGGCGGCGCGTTTGCAGTCGCTGTGCCACGGCGTGTCCGGAGTGCGCGTTGAACTGCTGGAACGCCTGCAAGCCTTCCTCGAACACGACATTCTGCCGCTGATCCCGGAAGAAGGCTCGGTGGGCGCCAGCGGTGATTTGACGCCGTTGTCCTATGTCGCCGCGACCCTGTCCGGCGAGCGCGAAGTGATGTTCCGGGGTGAACGCCGGCAAGCGGCCGACGTACACCGCGAACTGGGTTGGGAGCCGTTGGTACTGCGCCCGAAAGAAGCGTTGGCGCTGATGAACGGCACCGCCGTCATGACCGGCCTCGCCTGCCTGGCCTACGCCCGCGCCGATTACCTGCTGCAACTGGCCACCCGCATCACCGCGTTGAATGTGGTCGCGTTGCAAGGCAACCCCGAGCACTTCGACGAGCGCCTGTTCGCCACCAAACCGCATCCGGGGCAGATGCAAGTCGCCGCGTGGCTGCGCAAGGATCTGGCGATCGACGCGCCGACTGCGCCGCTGCATCGCCTGCAAGATCGTTATTCACTGCGTTGCGCGCCCCACGTCCTCGGCGTACTGGCCGACAGCCTGAACTGGCTGCGCTCGTTCATCGAGATCGAGCTCAACAGCGCCAACGACAACCCGATCATCGACGCCGAAGCCGAACGCGTGCTGCACGGCGGGCACTTCTACGGCGGCCACATTGCGTTCGCCATGGACAGCCTTAAAAACCTGGTGGCCAACGTCGCCGACCTGCTCGATCGTCAACTCGCCCTGTTGGTGGACGAGCGCTACAACCATGGCCTGCCAAGCAACCTGTCCGGCGCCACCGCTGACCGGGCGATGCTCAACCACGGCTTCAAAGCCGTGCAGATCGGCACCAGCGCCTGGACCGCCGAAGCGTTGAAAAACACCATGCCGGCCAGCGTCTTCTCGCGCTCCACCGAGTGCCACAACCAGGACAAAGTGAGCATGGGCACCATCGCCGCCCGCGATGCGATCCGTGTGCTGGAGCTGACCGAACAGGTTGCCGCTGCCACCCTGCTGGCCGCCAACCAAGGCGTCTGGCTGCGCAGCAAGGCCGAGGATGCGCGTCCATTGCCGCCGGCCCTGGCCGCCATGCACGAAGAGCTGGCGAAAGACTTCCCGCCGGTCATCGAAGACCGCGCGCTGGAAGGTGAATTGCGCCTGTGCCTGCATCGCATCGCCGAGCAACACTGGAGGCTGCATGCGTAGCAAGGGAGTGCTTCACACCGATACGGAAATCCTCGTGCCGTTCTTTGATGTCGACACCATGAACGTCGTCTGGCACGGCCATTACATCAAATACCTGGAAGTCGCCCGCTGCGCGCTGCTGGACAAGATCGGCCACAACTACTCGGCCATGGTCGAGTCGGGTTACGCCTGGCCGGTGATTGATCTGCAATTGCGTTATGTGCGCGGCGCCGTGTTCGGCCAAAAGCTCAACGTGCGCGCCAATCTGGTGGAATGGGAGAACCGTCTGAAGATCAGCTACCTGATCAGCGATCTGGAAACCGGCGAACGCTTGACCCGCGCCAGTTCCGTGCAGGTCGCCGTCGACATGAGCAGCCGCGAAATGCAGTTGGCCTCACCCAAGGTCTTCACCGATGCTGTTGAAAGGATGCTCGCATGACCCTGCTGAAAACCCTCTGTAGCAGCTGGCGAAGCCTGCGTTCGGCTGCGCAGCAGACGCCCTGCGTTTTTCCTATTACACCGCATTGGCAGGTTTTACGACGGCTTCGCCGCCGAACGCAGCCTCGCGGGCTCGGCAGCTGCTACGGGTTCGTGGTGGGGCTGATGTTGATGGTTGGCTTTTCTTCGCTGGCGCAGGCTTTTGATTTGCAGCAGTTGAGCGATCAGCTAGCTAAACCCGACGTCATCCACGGCAATTTCATCCAGGAAAAACACCTGCGCGCCCTGCCCCAGCCGCTGACCAGCAAGGGCACTTTCGTCCTCGCTAAAAACCACGGCTTGCTCTGGCTGCTGAAAACCCCGCTGCAACAGGATTACCGCATCAGCGCCAAGGGCATCGCCCGGCGTGACGCCAATGGCTGGCAAATGCTGCCGAGCAAGAGTGCCGGTGCCGAGCAGAACCGCTTGTTCCTTGCCGTGCTGCAAGGCGACAGCAGCGGGCTGCAACGGGATTTCGAGCTTTCGCTGAGCGGCGACGCACAGAACTGGAAGCTGACACTGACCCCTCGCTCCATGCTGCTCAAGCAGGTGTTCACTCAGATCAACATCGCCGGTGGCGAACTGGTGCACAGCATCGAGTTGCTCGAAACCCAAGGCGACAGCACGCTTTTGCGCATGCAGGACAGCACCAGCACCCAACCGTTGAGCGATGCGGAGCAACATGACTTTGCCGAGTGAACGGAGTCTTCCGCGGCTATTTCTGATCCTGCTGCTGGCGGTGCTCGCGCTCGCCGGTTGGCAATGGCGTGACGGCGCCCCGCTGTCGGCCAACCTGATGGAACTGGTGCCAGGCACGGCGCCAGACGCACTGGAACTGCGCGCCGAACAACGCATGCAAGAACCGCTGAACCGAGAAATGCTGGTGCTGGTCGGCCACACCGATCGCCAGCAAGCAGTCGCCATGGCGCAGAAACTGGGCGAGCAGTGGCAGGCCAGCGGCTTGTTCGAAAAGGTCCAGTGGAACCTGCAAGCCGACCTGCCGGCGCTGCGCACGCAATTGCTCAATGGTCGACTGGCGATGTTGTCAGCGGCTGACCGGCAGCAACTGATCGAGCATCCCGACGCCTTTATCCAGCAGCGAGTGCAAGCGCTGTTCGACCCTTTCACCGGTTTCAGTCTGGTGCCGAGCCAGGATGACTGGCTGGGCCTGACCGGGCGGATCCAGAACAGCCAGCCGCAGCACGGTTCGGTGCAACTGGACATCGGCAGCGGTGCGCTGGTCGCCGATGCCGACGGCAAGAGTTGGGTGCTGCTGCGCTCGCGAACCACGGGCAACGCCTTCGACATGAACTTGCCGCTGCAAGTGGCCGATCTGCTACAGCACAGCCGTGAACAAGCCGCTCAGGCAAACGTTCAACTGCTGGCCGCCAGTGGCTTGCTCTATGCGGCCAGTGGGCAAAAACAAGCCACCCGGGAAATGACCTGGGTCGGTGGCGGTGCCACCGTGGGCATTCTATTGCTGTTGCTGCTGGCCTTCCGGCGCTGGCGGGTGTTGCTGGCCTTCGTCCCGGTGCTGGTCGGCATGCTCTTCGGTGCGGTGGCCTGTGTGGCGCTGTTCGGCCATATGCATGTGATGACGTTGGTGCTCGGTTCGAGCCTGATCGGCGTGGCAGTCGATTACCCGCTGCATTACCTGTCCAAGAGCTGGAGCCTGAAACCCTGGCACAGTTGGCCGGCCCTGCGCCTGACGTTGCCGGGCCTGACGCTGAGCCTGATCACCAGTTGCATCGGTTACCTGGCCCTGGCCTGGACACCGTTCCCGGCGCTGACCCAGATCGCCGTGTTCTCTGCCGCCGGTCTGCTCGGCGCTTATTTGTCCGCGGTGTGCCTGCTGCCGGCACTGCTCAAGGGTACAGACCTGCGGCCAGCGCAGTGGCCGCTGCGGGTGTCCGAGTTTTTGCTGGGGCGTCGTGAAGCGCTGCTCAAACTTGCGAGTACGCCGGTGCTGCTGGCGCTGCTGATTGCCTTTTGTGTGGGCGGCCTGCTGCAGCTCGACACCAAAAACGACATTCGCCAGTGGGTCGGTGCACCGCAGCAACTGACTGACGAAGCACAAACCATTGCGCGCATCACCGGCTATCAACCCACCAGCCAGTTCTTCCTGGTACGCGCGGCCAATCAGCAGCAACTGCTGGAGCGCCAAACCGCGCTGAACGAGCGACTGGATCAGTTGGTCAACCTGGAAAAACTCCAGGGTTATCTGTCGCTCAATCAACTGGTCAGCCAACCCACCGAACAGCGCAAAGTGCGTGAAGCGCTGAACACGTTGCCGCAGTTCTGGCAGCCGCTGCTCGATGTCGGCGTGCCGGCCGAGGCGCTGCAAGCAGAGCTCACGAAGTTGCAGGCACTGCCCACCGAAGACATCGACGCGGCGCTGGTCGGTCCGTTGGCGGAACCCTATCGCCCGCTGTGGCTGGGACCGACCGATGACGGCGTAGCGGCGATGGTCAGTCTGCAAGGCCTGAACAACCCCGCGCTGTTACAAGTCCAGGCCCTGGATTTGCCGGGCGTGGAACTGGTAGATCGCTTAGGTGAGTTGAACAAAGTGTTCGCCGACACCCAGATCAGCGCCGCCGAGTTGAAACTCGCTTCCTGTGCGCTGATCGTGCTGGTGCTGATCCTGCCGTTCGGCTTTGGCGGCGCGCTGCGGATCGTCTCTCTGCCGCTGCTGGCCGCGCTGTGCAGCCTGGCCAGTCTCGGCTGGCTGGGGCAACCGCTGACGCTGTTCAGCCTGTTCGGCCTGCTGCTGGTGACAGCCATCAGCGTCGATTACGCGATCCTCATGCGTGAACAGGTCGGCGGCGCGGCCGTGAGCCTGCTGGGCACCTTGCTGGCGGCGCTGACCACCTGGCTGTCGTTCGGTTTGCTGGCGGTGTCCAGCACGCCGGCGGTGAGCAACTTCGGCCTGTCGGTGAGCCTGGGGCTGGCCTTCAGCTTCATTCTTGCGCCGTGGGCCGGACGCCAGGTTCACGCCGCCCCGGTCACCGAGTCAGCCACATGATGATCGCCGTGTTCTGGGTCATGGCCCTGGCGCTGTTCGCTGTGGCCACCCGTGTCGGTCGTCACTTCGGCGTGATCCCGATTGTCAGCCAGTTGCTGCTGGCCACCTTCGGTCTGCCACTGCTGATGTACTTCTGGATCGAACCCCAGTGGCAATTGAGCGGCGCCGCGCTGGTCGCGCCAGCCTGGCTGAAAAACCTCTACAGCCTGAGTTTTGCCTTGTTGCTGGGGCACATCCTCAGTGACGTGATTGACCTGCGACTCGACCGTCAAAGCCTGAAAATCGCCCTGCCGAGTTTCTGCATTCCGTTTGCCTGTGGCCTCGCGACAGCGGTGTGGCTGTTACCGCCGCAACCCTGGATCAGTTCCCTGGCGGTCGGCCTGCTGTTCGCCATCACGGCGATTCCGGTGTTGTACTTGTACCTGCGACACATCAAATACCCACCTGCCGCGACCCGGCGATTGGTGCAGACCGCGATCCTGATCGACCTCACTTGCTGGACCCTGTTCGCCATCGCCCAGGGCAGCCTGCACCTGAGCAGCCTCCTGCTGCCGCTGGCCGGCGCCTGCCTGCCGTTGCTGCTGCGCCTGCTCGGCTTGCGCCAACCGTTGCTGCACAGCGGCTGCTTCTTCGCACTGCTGGTCGTGGCGGAACACTTCAAGCTCAATGCGCTGATTTTCGGCATCGGTTACCTGCTGTGGATGGCCGCGCTCAAAGTGCCGCTGGTGCTGCCGTTGCCGGTGATCTGGATGAGTCACTTGCAGACGTATGTCGCGATCCCGCTGATCCTCACGTTCGGCATCGTGCAGATCAACGTCCACGCGGCCATGGCCAGCCTCGGTTGGGTGCAACTGGCCGCACTGCTGCTGTTCCCGATTGTCAGCAAACTGCTGGGCAACTGGCTGGGCCTCGGTTGGGCCGGCGCTTCGTTTGAAGGCGCCAGTCGTTGGCGGGAAAGCGTCTTGCTGAATATTCGTGGTTTGAGCGAGATCGTCTTTCTCAACCTGCTGCTGCAACAACAACTCATCAGCCCGGCGCTGTACTTCGCGCTGATGGTGATGGGCTTGATCGCGACACTGCTGCCGGCACTCGCCGGCATGCACCGAACCCCTCTGAACATCGCCGTCCCGGCAAGGAGCCCCCGTGCCAACAGTTGAAATGGAACATCGTCAGGTCGTGGTGATCGGTGCAGGTCCATCGGGCGCCATCGCCGCCGCGCTGCTCAAGCGCAAAGGTCACGATGTGTTGATGATCGAACGCCAGCATTTCCCACGGTTTTCCATCGGTGAAAGCCTGTTGTCCCACTGCCTGGATTTCGTCGAAGAAGCCGGCATGCTCGAGGCGGTGAACGCCGCCGGATTCCAGTTGAAAAACGGTGCGGCATTCGCTTGGGGCGAGCACTACAGCGCCTTTGATTTCGGCGAGACGTTCAGCAACGGCAAGCCGACCACCTTCCAGGTCCATCGTGCCGATTTCGACAAGCTGCTGGCCGATCAAGCCGCGCTGCAAGGTGTGGAGGTTCGTTACGGCGAAGCCATCGTCAGCGTCGATTTCACCCTGCCGAAACCGCAGCTCGACGTGCTTCGCGAAGACGGCAGCCAGTACCGCGTCGAGGCCGATTTCGTGCTGGATGCCAGCGGCTACGGGCGTGTGTTGCCGCGCTTGCTCGACCTTGAAGCGCCGTCGGATTTCCCGGTGCGCCAGGCCGTGTTCACCCATGTCGAAGACCACATCGACAACCCGACCTTCGAGCGGGAAAAAATCCTCATTACCACCCATCCGATCCACCGTGACATCTGGTTCTGGACCATCCCGTTCAGCAATGGCCGTTGCTCGGTCGGCGTGGTCGCGGCAGCCGAACACTTCGAAGGCCGCATGGAGAACCTGGACGAGTGCCTGCGTGGGTTTATCGCTGAAACCCCAAGCCTGGCCGGCGTGTTGAACAACGCCGTATGGGATACGCCGGCTCGAACCATCGGCGGCTACTCGGCCAACGTCAAAACCCTCCACGGGCCAGGCTTTGCCCTGCTCGGCAACGCAGCGGAATTCCTCGACCCGGTGTTCTCTTCCGGCGTGACCATCGCCATGCGCTCAGCGAGCATGGCCGCCGGGGTTCTGCATCGCCAACTGCAAGGCGAACATGTCGATTGGCAGACTGAATTCGCCGTCCCGCTCAAGCGCGGCGTCGACACGTTCCGTTGCTACGTCGAAGGCTGGTACGCCGGGACGTTCCAGGATGTGATTTACCATGAGGGCGGCTCGCCGGATATTCGCCGCATGATCAGTTCGATTCTGGCCGGTTATGCCTGGGATGAGCGCAATCCATTCGTTGCCGAACCCAAGCGTCGGCTGCGGATGCTCTCGGAGCTCTGTGCAAGGGATGTCACATGAGCTACTTGAGCGACACCTACGTCGAAGAGACCCGCTTTGGTTTCTGGTTCCTGCGCAGCCACACCTGGCAGCACCATGTACTGCGAGTGGCAATCGCCGATTTGCGCAGCCTGTTCAGCGAAACACCGCCGAGCAACCCGGTGCTGCTGGATGCCGGTTGCGGTCAGGGCAAGTCGTTCCAGTACCTGCGCCAGACCTTTTCCCCCCAGCGCCTGATCGCTCTGGACGCCGACCCTCACAGCCTGAACCTGGCCGGCGAAGAAGCCGTCCGTCAGGGCATGGAGGTGGAATTGACCGGCAGCGATTGCGCGAGCATCAACGTCCCGGACGCCAGCGTCGATCTGCTGTTCTGTCACCAGACCTTCCATCATCTGGTGCAGCAGGAACAGGCACTCGCCGAGTTCTACCGCGTGCTCAAGCCCGGTGGCTATCTACTGTTCGCCGAATCCACCGAGGCTTACATTGATACTTGGGTGATCCGCTGGTTGTTCCGCCATCCGATGCACGTGCAAAAGAGCGCCGCCGGGTATCTGGACATGATTCGCCAGCAGGGTTTCGAACTCGGCCCGCAAAACGTGTCTTATCCATACTTGTGGTGGAGCCGCGCCAAGGATTTCGGCCTGTTTGAACGCTTGGGTCTGCGCCGGCCGAAGCCCTTTGGCCAACGGGAAGAAACCCTGGTCAATGTGGTCGCGCGCAAACCCCTTGATAGGTGTGCCTGATGATCCGTTTTCTGCTGTTGGGTTGCGTCCTGTTGCTGAGCGCCTGCGCCAGCCGGGCGCCGCTGCCCGAGCAAACCCCGAACCTGTCGTTGCCGCTGCAATTGCACATCCAGCGTCTGGTGGCCGACCAACGGCAGGACTGGGTGCTGGTGATCCAGCGTGAAGGCCCGGGCATTCGCTGGTCGATGATGGACTTGCTGGGCATTCCCCAGGCACGCCAGAAACTGGTCGATGGCGAGTGGCAGGCTGATGGTCTGCTGCCGCCCAATCCGGAAGCGCGAGAGCTGTTCGCCGCGCTGCTGTTTGCGCTGACCCCCAAAGATGAACTGTCGGGCAACTATCCCGCCGCGTGGCAGCATGGCTCGCAACGGTCCTTGCCAGCGCACTGGGAAGTCCGTTACTCACAACCCATGAGCTTTGAATTGAACCTGCCCAAAGGCCCGAAATATCAAGTCACGCCGCTCAGTGGGGACGCACCATGACGGCCTACCTGAATGCCCTCGGGGTGATCTGCGCCCTGGGCCGTGACAAATCCGAAGTCGCTCGCAACCTGATTGCCGGTGACTGTTCGGGCATGCGCAATGAGGCCGGCTGGGTGGCGGAGCGGTCGCTGCCCGTGGCCGCGGTTCAAGGCGAACTGGCGCCGATCCCGGCTGAGCTTGCGCCGCATGACACCCGCAATAATCAATTGCTGCTGGAAGCCGCGCTGCAAATTCGCGAAGACATCGACCAGGCGATCCAGACCTACGGCCGCGACCGCATCGGTATCGTTCTGGGCACCAGCACCTCGGGTATCGACGAAGCCAGCAGCGGCCTGGCCCATTACATCCGCGAGCATCAGTTCCCGGCCGATTACGACTACCAGCAACAGGAGCTCGGCGCTCCGGCGAACTTCCTCGCCGACTGGCTGCAACTGAGCGGCCCGGCCTATGTGATTTCCACGGCCTGCACTTCCAGCGCCCGGGCGCTGATGAGTGCTCAGCGACTGCTGGACCTGGGCGTGTGCGACGCGGTGCTGTGCGGCGGCGTCGACAGCCTGTGCAAGTTGACCCTCAACGGGTTCTCGGCGCTGGAAGCGGTGTCTGGGCAACGCTGCAACCCGTTTTCGGTGAACCGTAACGGCATCAACATTGGCGAAGCGGCGGTGCTGTTTTTGATGAGTAAAAATATCGGCGACAGCCAGCCGATCGCTCTGCTCGGCAGTGGTGCCAGCTCCGATGCCCATCACATTTCTGCGCCGGAACCGACTGGCCGTGGCGCCCTGCAAGCGATGCGCAAAGCCTTGAGCCGAGCACAACTTCAGCCACAGCAGATCGATTACCTGAACCTGCACGGCACCGCCACTCAACACAACGACGCCATGGAAAGCCTGGCGGTGGCAACGTTGTTCCCGACAGGTGTGCCGTGTTCGTCGACCAAACCCATGACCGGCCACACCCTTGGTGCGGCCGGCGCTCTGGAAGCGGCGTTCTGCTGGTTGAGCCTCAGTGCAGGCAATCGCGAGCACGCCCTGCCGCCTCACGTCTGGGACGGCCAACCGGATCCCCAGTTGCCAGCCCTGAATTGGGTGACCCCGGCCAATCGCCTGACGTCCATTGCACCTCGCTACCTGATGAGCAATTCCTTTGCCTTCGGTGGCAACAACGTCAGCCTGATTATCGGAGACGCCCCATGATTGACTGGCCGATCGCCGAACTGCTGCCGCATGCTGGCGACATGATCTTCATCGAACAGATCCTGTCGTTCGATGACGAGCAGATTTACACCCGTCTCACGGTCAGACCCAACGGCCTGTTCAGCCGCCCGGACGGCAGCCTGCCGGCCTGGGTCGGCATCGAGCTGATGGCCCAGAGTGTCGCCGCCTACGCCGGTTGCCATGCCCGTCAGCGTGGCGATGCGGTGGAGCTGGGGTTTCTGCTTGGCACCCGCAAATTCGAATGCAACGTCGAGCACTTCCCCGCTGGTACGGAGCTGACCATCCACGGCATCCGCTCGCTGGAAGACGACAACGGCATGGGCGTGTTCGAATGCCACATCACCGCCCCCGGCATTCACGCCACCGCTCGTCTGAACGTGTTCCGTCCGCCTCAGGCTGCTCAATACCTTCATGAAACCCAAGGAACCCAGCCATGACTGAATCCGTACTGATCACCGGTTCCAGCCGTGGCATCGGCCGCGCCATCGCTTTGCGTCTGGCTCAGGCCGGGCATGACATCGTGCTGCATTGCCGCAGTGGCCTGGCGGACGCTGAAGCCGTGAAGGCCGAAATCGAAGCCTTGGGGCGCAACGTGCGCATTCTGCAATTCGATGTGTCCGACCGCGCCAACTGCAGAGCCATTCTCGAAGCCGACGTGGAAACCCACGGCGCCTATTACGGTGTGGTGCTGAACGCCGGCCTGACACGCGACGGTGCTTTTCCAGCCCTGAGCGAAGATGATTGGGACATGGTGATGCGCACCAACCTCGACGGTTTCTACAACGTGTTGCACCCGGTGATGATGCCGATGATTCGTCGTCGCGCGGCCGGACGGATTGTTTGCATCACCTCGGTTTCCGGGTTGATCGGCAACCGTGGCCAGGTCAACTACAGCGCTTCCAAGGCCGGTTTGATCGGCGCGGCGAAGGCGTTGGCGATTGAATTGGGCAAGCGCAAAATTACTGTTAACTGTGTCGCACCCGGCTTGATCGATACCGCGATGCTCGATGAAAACGTGCCGGTGGAAGAACTGATGAAAATGATCCCCGCACAACGCATGGGCACCCCGGAAGAGGTGGCCAGTGCGGTGAATTTCCTGATGTCGGCGGAAGCGTCGTACATCACCCGGCAGGTTCTGGCCGTCAACGGAGGCCTGTGCTGATGAAGCGCGTCGTCGTCACCGGCATGGCCGGCATCACCTCACTCGGCAGCGATTGGGACACCATCGTTAGCAACTTCGCGGCCAACCGCAGCGGTATCCGCCGGATGGACGAGTGGGATCGCTTCACCGAACTCAACACGCGCCTGGCGGGGCCGATCGACGACTTCAAAGTGCCGAGCCACTGGACCCGCAAACAATTGCGCAGCATGGGCCGGGTCTCGCGCCTGGCGGTCGGCGCGGCAGAACAGGCGTTGGCCGATGCCGGGCTGTTGGGTGACGAATCGATCAAGGACGGACGCATGGGCGTTTCCTGCGGCTCATCCACCGGCAGCACCGACGAGATCAAGGCGTTCGGCAACATGCTGCTCAACTCGGTGGCCGAGGGGCTGAATGCCAACTCCTATGTGCGCATGATGCCGCACACCACGGCCGCGAATATCAGCATCTTCTTCGGCCTCACCGGCCGGCTGATCCCGACCTCCAGCGCTTGCACCAGCGGCAGTCAGGGCATTGGTTATGCCTACGAGTCGGTCAAGTTTGGTCGCCTGCCATTGATGCTCGCCGGCGGTGCCGAAGAACTGTGCCCGACCGAAGCGATGGTCTTCGATGCGCTCTACGCCACCAGCCTGAAAAACGATGCGCCGCAGACTTCCCCACGCCCCTACGACAGCGGCCGCGATGGCCTGGTGATCGGTGAAGGCAGCGGCATGCTGGTGCTCGAAGAACTCGAACACGCATTGGCTCGCGGTGCGCACATCCACGCCGAACTCGTCGGTTTCGGCAGCAACGCCGACGGCCAGCACGCCACCCGCCCAGAGCAGGTCACCATGCGCCGGGCCATGGAACTGGCCCTGGAAGACGCCGGGTTACAGCCTTCTGACATCGGCTACGTGAATGGCCACGGCACCGCGACTGAACAGGGCGACATTGCCGAAACACTGGCAACGAGCGCGTTGTTCGGCGAGCACATGCCGATCAGCTCGCAGAAGAGCTTCCTCGGACACACCCTTGGAGCCTGCGGTGCGCTGGAATCCTGGTTCAGCATCGAAATGATGAACCGCGACCTGTACATCCACACCCTCAACCTCGACGACGTCGACCCGCACTGCGGCAAACTCGATTACCTGCGCGGCGAGTTTCGGCAGATGAGCAACCAGTACGTGATGAACAACAACTTTGCCTTTGGTGGGGTTAATACCTCGCTGATCTTTCGGCGCTGGTCGTAACGAGGCAATGCCCGGCAGATAAAGAAACGCTGCGAGCAATGACTAACCTGTGGCGAGGGAGCTTGCTCCCGCTGGACTGCGTAGCAGTCCTTTCTTTTGGGGCCGCTTCGCGACCCAGCGGGAGCAAGCTCCCTCGCCACAATAGCGCCGTATCAAACAGGTCGGTTCGATATAGCCCCGGTCCTGCCTGGCTCTGCGATGGCTGGTTGCCCAGGATCCTCAGAGTCTCACAAGACCCTTTCGGGAAAGTAGTCAGTATTAGTGACCTGACGCACTAGAGTGGATCGAGGTTATCCAACACCCGGTTCACCGCCAATTCTCCCAGCATGATCGACTGCTGAATTCCCAGCAGTGTGTTGCTTTGCGATCCCTTCAGACACCTCGCGAAGTCACTCGCCATGACGTTGGCTGATGCCAGGGATTCACAGGCGTATTCCAGCAGAGTGTGGTTGTCGATATCGGGGGCGATGAGGAAGATTTTGCTTGGTTGGCGTGGAGCGTCCGGATCGGTGTCCGGTAGGTTTGTTGTTGTATTCGTCATGTTTCGGCTACCTACAAAGTGGAGCCACCGAGTCGCTACTAATCAAAAGGGTGGCAGCCGTACGCAGGTTAGTAGACCGGGAAACACGAACCGGCGCGCCCGAGAGCGCCCTACGCACAGCTACCATCAAAGTGCAGGCATGAAATTACCTGACTGTCCGGCATGCAAATGCGCATCGTGTAAACACGGGCTACTAAACCCGATCACTGGGAATCAGTGACGCGAATCAAGTTACCGACAGCCCCCAAGGCGCACAAGCCGGCGGATTCTGGATTAGTTGTAGGCAATGCCGCAAGGCGCTGAAGCCTTCCTAAGGTATTTCGGAAATGTCCCACGCTCATCAGCGAAGCGTCCGCTTTGGCATAGGCAACTGTGCCTTTTTTGGTGAACTTGCGGACGCTTTCGCGAGCAAGCTCGCTCCCACTGTGGATGAGTGGTGGAACAAAAATCGTGTTCACACCGCAAATCCCTGTGGGAGCGGGCTTGCCCGCGATTGACTGCGAAGCAGTCACGCCTTCAACGGCTCAACCTTACGCGTCAACAACTCCACAAACGCCTTGGCCATCGGCGACTTCTGATCCTTGCGCTGCACCAGCCACACCGCCGACACCGCCTCTGGATCGAGCAGAGGCCGATAGACCACCCCTTCGATGCGCATCCGCTGATAAGACGCCGGAAGCACCGAAACACCCAACCCCGCCGCCACTAACCCGATGATCGTCATCGCCTCGCCCGCCTCCTGAGCAAAGTGCGGACTAAACCCCGCATCCCGCGCCAGGCTGAGCAATTGTGCGTACAGACCACTGCCATAACTGCGTGGGAAAAATACGAAGGGTTCGAGGGCCAGAGCTGACAGAAACAAGCCTTCCTCACTATCGGTCACCAACGGATGCTTGGAGCTGAGCACCGCCACCAACGGCTCACGCATCAGTTCCACCACGCTGAGCGAGTCCGGCAACCCAAGCGGCCGCATGATCCCGACTTCAATCGACTCATCCACCAACGCATCGGCGACCTGGGTGCTGCTCATCTCCCGCAGGTTCAGGTGCACCGCCGGGAATCGCTGACGAAACGAAAAAATCGCCTGTGGAATGGTCGAGTTGAACGGCGCCGACGAGGTGAAGCCAATCTTCAGTTCGCCCAGCTCACCCAGCTGCGCACGCCGCGCAACATCCGCCGCCTTGTCGACCTGCGCCAACACCAGCCGCGCCTCTTCCAGAAACAGCCGGCCGGCTTCACTGAGCTCGACCCGACGATTGGTGCGTTCGAACAATCGCGCACCCACCTCCTGCTCCAGCGCCTGAATCTGCTGACTCAGCGGCGGTTGCGAGATGCCCAGCACCTGAGCGGCGCGGCCGAAGTGCAGTTCTTCGGCAACAGCAATGAAGTAGCGCAGGTGACGCAATTCCATGAAAACTCCATTAGGTCGTTAAACCTATCAAACAGGTCGAACAATATATTGGATTGAATCATTAGGCAGCTATATGCTTTTTTCATTGCCTGACCGGCTGCGTCCTCCGAGGTCCGAAGTGAAAACTGCTGTCGCTCCACTTGCCCATGAAGTTCCGCCCGCAGCGGTGGACGATGTTGTCGCCGAACTAAAGGAGATCTACATCGAAAAAGGCACGCCGATGTTCATGCGCACGGTGTTGGCGCTGTTCTGCGGCGGCTTCGCGACCTTCGCCCTGCTCTATTGCGTGCAACCGATGATGCCGCTGCTGTCCCACGAGTACTCCATCAACGCGGCCCAGAGCAGCCTGATCCTGTCGGTCGCCACCGGCATGCTCGCCATTGGCCTGCTGATCACCGGCCCGATCTCTGATCGCATCGGGCGCAAACCGGTGATGGTCGCGGCGCTGTTCGCCGCCGCGCTCTGCACAATCGCCAGCTCGATGATGCCAAGCTGGCACGGCGTGTTGGTGATGCGCGCGCTGATAGGGTTGTCGTTGAGCGGTCTGGCAGCAGTCGCCATGACGTACTTGAGCGAAGAGATCCACCCGCAGCACATCGGCCTGGCCATGGGTTTGTACATCGGCGGCAACGCGATTGGCGGGATGTGCGGACGCTTGATCACCGGCGTGTTGATCGACTTCGTCAGCTGGCACACGGCGATGCTGGTGATCGGTGGTCTGGCGCTGATCGCGGCTGCCGTGTTCTGGAAAATCCTCCCCGAGTCGCACAACTTCCGCGCCCGCTCATTGCACCCGCGAAGCTTGATTGACGGCTTCACCATACACTTTCGCGATGCCGGCCTGCCGCTGCTGTTCCTCGAAGCTTTTGTGCTGATGGGCGCGTTCGTCACCCTCTTCAACTACATCGGTTATCGCCTGCTGGCCGAGCCGTACCACATGGATCAGGCCTTCGTCGGGCTGCTCTCGGTGGTGTATCTGTCGGGTATCTACAGTTCAGCGAAAATCGGCTCGTTGGCCGACAAACTAGGCCGACGCAAAGTGCTTTGGGCGACGATCGTGCTGATGCTCGCCGGCCTTGCACTGACCATGCTGACGCCGCTGCCGGTGGTGATCATCGGCATGTTGATCTTTACCTTCGGCTTCTTCGGCGCCCATTCGGTGGCGAGTAGCTGGATCGGCCGCCGCGCCATTAAGGCCAAGGGCCAGGCGTCGTCGCTTTATCTGTTCAGCTACTACGCCGGTTCGAGCATCGCCGGTACTGCCGGCGGGGTGTTCTGGCACCTTGGCGGATGGAACGGCATTGGTTTGTTCATCGGCGGTCTGCTGGTGATTGCATTGCTGGTGGCATTGAAACTGGCGAAGTTGCCAACGTTGCCCGGCAATCAACCCGCCTGAGCTAGAACGTCATGCGTTTAAGGACCCTGCGCCCGCACATCTCGTGTTTGATCACCGCCGAGATGTGCAACGCCACCAGTATCAACAACACCACACAAGACCAAATATGGACAGTAAAAAACCTGTCGATCCAAGTTGGGTCTTCCAATGGCTGGGGAATAAAGATCAGGTCGAATATATTAATTGCCCGATCCATCATTAAAATCCCAGTGACAAGAACAACACTCGTTACTGTATAAATAAACTTGTGCATCAGGCACGCCACGTGATCCATCAGTGTTTTGTTCGTAGCGTCATCGGCACACGAATGAATAACAACCAGATAAATCCTCACCACAAAAACCGGAATAAACAACGCGGTCACCGAAACATTGACAAATCCCACCCAGTCCTTTGTTTGCGGCAACACATCAACGACCGACACATAGAATCCGGACAACAACGCCCATAAAATCACTCCTGCCGAAAGCCAGTGCAACAGCACCTGGCCGGGTGAATAACCTATTCTTCTCATCACACTCACCAAACTTAAATTAGTGGCGCGATTACAATTAGTTATCTACAGACCGTCAAGGCAACCAAACATGACTAAATATGGCATTAAGTAAGAAATTGAGAATACTGGCTCGCAAAACTTATCCACACCAAACAAACAACAAAACACTACAACAATAAAGTCGACATTAAGAATAATAAGGAAATAATCAGAAGAACTCTAATTACTGATTGCCACCCGGTTTATCGCCCCGGGCAGCAATCGAGAGAGGGTCTTACTCGTGATATTGCGCCGACAGTTCATGCACCGCGCGCAGGAAGGCGCCAGCGTGTTCCGGGTCGACTTCCGGGGTGATGCCATGGCCGAGGTTGAACACGTGGCCGCTGCCTTTGCCATAGCTGGCGAGGATGCGGCCGACTTCCGTGCGGATGGCTTCTGGCTTGGCGTACAGCACGGTTGGGTCCATGTTGCCTTGCAGCGCGACTTTGCTGCCGACGCGATCACGGGCGCTGCCGATGTCGCAGGTCCAGTCCAGGCCGAGCGCATCAGCGCCAGCGTCGGCAATGCTTTCGAGCCACAGGCCGCCGTTCTTGGTGAACAGAATGACCGGCACTTTGCGGCCTTCATGTTCGCGGATCAGGCCGCTGACGATTTTGCGCATGTAGGCCAGGGAGAACTCCTGGTACGCCGCCGCCGAGAGGCTGCCGCCCCAACTATCGAAGATCTGCACCGCTTGCGCCCCGGCCATGATCTGGCCGTTGAGGTAGCTGGTGACCGTCTGCGCGAGTTTGTCCAGCAGCAGGTGCAAGGCTTGCGGGTTGTCGTAGAGCATGGTTTTGGTCTTGCGGTAGTCTTTCGACGAGCCGCCTTCGACCATGTAGGTGGCCAGGGTCCATGGGCTGCCGGCAAAGCCGATCAGCGGCACGCGGCCGTTCAGTTCGCGGCGGATGGTGCTGACCGCGTCCATGACGTAGCCGAGGTCTTTGTGCGGATCAGGAATCGGCAGCGCTTCGATGTCAGCCATCGTGCTGATGACTTTCTTGAAGCGCGGACCTTCACCGGTTTCGAAGTACAGGCCCTGGCCCATGGCATCGGGGATGGTCAGGATGTCGGAGAACAGGATCGCCGCGTCCAGTTGTGGGTAGCGGTCGAGCGGCTGCATCGTGACTTCGCAAGCGAACTCCGGGTTCATGCACAGGCTCATGAAGTCGCCGGCCTTGGCACGGCTGGCGCGGTATTCCGGCAGGTAGCGACCGGCCTGACGCATCATCCAGACAGGCGTGACGTCTACGGGTTGCTTGAGCAGGGCGCGAAGGAAACGGTCGTTCTTCAGGGCAGTCATGTCGGCATCCGGAAAAAAAGTGCGGGCATTTTCTCAGAGCTCGACGCAAAAGGCACGGTTGCAGGTCAGCCTTTTGTCTATCGGGTCAATTTGTCGCGGTGGAACACGACTTTCTGCAACACCACGAAACAACTGTAGGAGTGAGCCTGCTCGCGATGACGGAGTGTCAGTCAATACATCTAGTGACTGATCCACCGCTATCGCGAGCAGGCTCGCTCCTACAAGGTTTGGTGTCGCGAGCTTAGACGCCCAGGTAATCCAGAATCCCTTCGGCGGCATTGCGGCCTTCGAAGATCGCCGTCACCACCAGGTCAGAACCGCGAACCATGTCGCCACCGGCGAAGATTTTCGGGTTGCTGGTCTGGTGCTTGTACTGACCTTGCTCCGGGGCCACAACGCGGCCCTGGCTGTCGGTCTGGATGCTGTGCTGCTCGAACCACGACGCCGGGCTTGGACGGAAACCGAACGCGATGACCACGGCGTCGGCCGGGATGATCTCTTCGGAACCCGGAATAGGCTCAGGGCTGCGACGGCCACGGGCATCCGGTTCGCCGAGACGGGTCTCGACCACCTTCACGCCTTCGACACGGTCTTCGCCGACGATCGCGATTGGCTGGCGGTTGTAGAGGAATTTCACCCCTTCTTCCTTGGCGTTCTTCACCTCTTTGCGCGAGCCCGGCATGTTCGCTTCGTCACGACGATAAGCGCAGGTCACCGACTTGGCGCCCTGGCGAATCGACGTACGGTTGCAGTCCATCGCCGTGTCGCCGCCGCCCAGTACCACCACCTTCTTGCCTTTCATGTCGACGAAATCTTCCGGCGACTTTTCAAAGCCCAGGTTGCGGTTGACGTTGGCAATCAGGAAGTCCAGCGCGTCATGCACGCCCGGCAAATCTTCACCGGCAAAGCCGCCCTTCATGTAGGTGTAGGTGCCCATGCCCATGAATACGGCATCGTATTCTTCGAGCAGTTGCTCGACGGTCACGTCCTTGCCCACTTCGGTGTTCAGACGGAACTCGATGCCCATGCCGGTGAAGACTTCGCGACGATTGCTCAGCACGGTCTTTTCCAGCTTGAACTCGGGGATACCGAAGGTCAGCAGACCGCCGATTTCCGGGTTCTTGTCGAACACCACCGGGGTCACGCCGCCGCGTACCAGCACGTCGGCACAGCCCAGGCCTGCCGGGCCTGCGCCGATGATCGCAACACGCTTGCCGGTCGGTATGACTTTGGACATGTCCGGGCGCCAGCCCATGGCGAACGCGGTGTCGGTGATGTACTTCTCGACCGAACCGATGGTCACCGCGCCGAAACCGTCGTTGAGGGTGCAGGCACCCTCGCACAGACGATCCTGCGGGCACACCCGGCCGCACACTTCCGGCAGGGTGTTGGTCTGGTGCGACAGCTCGGCGGCCTGGAGGATGTTGCCCTCGGCCACCAGCTTCAGCCAGTTCGGAATGAAGTTGTGCACCGGGCACTTCCATTCGCAATACGGGTTACCGCAACCCAGGCAGCGGTGGGCCTGATCGGCCGAATGCTGGGGTTTGAAGGGTTCGTAGATCTCCACGAACTCTTTCTTGCGTTGACGCAACAGTTTCTTCTTCGGATCCTTGCGCCCGACATCGATGAACTGGAAGTCGTTATTCAGACGTTCAGCCATTGTTAAAACCTCATCAAACTCTTCAGGCGCATATCACTGCGGGTTGGCACGGGTGCTGGAAAGCAACGTTTTCAAGCTGGCAGCCTTCGGCTTGACCAACCAGAAACGACGCAGATAGTCATCGAGGTTTTCGGCGAGTTCACGACCCCACTCGCTGTCGGTTTCCTCGACGTATTCGTTCAGCACGCGTTGCAGGTGGCTGCGATAGGCTTCCATCGCTTCACCGCTGATCCGCTGGATTTCCACCAGTTCGTGGTTGACCCGGTCAACGAAGGTGTTGTCCTGGTCGAGCACGTAGGCGAAACCGCCGGTCATGCCTGAGCCAAAGTTGTAACCGGTCTTGCCCAGCACGCAGACGAAACCACCGGTCATGTACTCGCAGCAGTGATCGCCAGTGCCTTCCACCACGGTGTGAGCACCGGAGTTACGCACCGCGAAACGCTCGCCCGCGGTACCGGCGGCGAACAGCTTGCCGCCAGTGGCGCCGTACAGGCAGGTGTTGCCGATGATGGCACTGTCCTGAGTCTTGTAGACACTGCCCTTCGGCGGAACGATGACCAGCTTGCCGCCGGTCATGCCTTTGCCGACGTAGTCGTTGGCGTCGCCTTCCAGGTACATGTTCAGGCCGCCAGCGTTCCACACACCGAAGCTCTGACCGGCCGTCCCTTTGAAGCGGAAGGTGATCGGCGCATTCGCCATGCCCTGGTTGCCGTGCTTGCGAGCGATTTCACCAGAGATCCGCGCGCCGATCGAACGGTCGCAGTTGCAGATGTCCAAGGCGAAATCGGCACCGCTCATGTCGTTGATGGCCGAGGTGGCCATGTCGACCATTTTCTCGGCCAGCAGGCCTTTGTCGAACGGTGGGTTGCGGTCGACCTGGCAGAACTGAGGTTTGTCTGCCGGGATGTGATCGCTGCCCAGCAATGGCGTCAGGTCCAGGTGTTGCTGCTTGGCGGTCTGGCCTTCGAGGATGTCCAGCAGATCGGTACGACCGATCAGCTCTTCGAGGGAGCGCACGCCCAGCTTGGCCAGCCACTCACGGGTTTCTTCGGCGACGTAGGTGAAGAAATTCACCACCATGTCGACGGTGCCGATGTAGTGATCCTTGCGCAACTTCTCGTTCTGAGTCGCAACGCCGGTGGCGCAGTTGTTCAGGTGGCAGATACGCAGGTATTTGCAGCCCAGCGCGATCATCGGCGCGGTGCCGAAGCCGAAGCTTTCAGCGCCGAGGATGGCCGCCTTGATCACGTCGAGGCCGGTTTTCAGGCCGCCGTCGGTTTGTACCCGCACTTTGCCGCGCAGGTCGTTGCCGCGCAGGGTCTGGTGGGTTTCGGCCAGGCCGAGCTCCCACGGAGCGCCCGCGTATTTGATCGACGTCAGTGGCGACGCACCGGTGCCGCCGTCGTAGCCGGAGATGGTGATCAAGTCCGCGTAGGCCTTGGCCACACCGGCAGCGATGGTGCCGACGCCCGCTTCTGCAACCAGCTTCACCGAGACCAACGCCTTCGGGTTGACTTGTTTCAGGTCAAAAATCAGCTGCGACAAATCTTCGATCGAATAGATGTCGTGGTGCGGCGGAGGCGAAATCAGGGTCACGCCCGGCACTGCGTAACGCAGCTTGGCGATCAGACCGTTGACCTTGCCGCCTGGCAGTTGACCACCTTCGCCGGGCTTGGCGCCCTGAGCGACTTTGATCTGCAGCACTTCAGCGTTGACCAGGTATTCCGGGGTTACACCGAAGCGGCCAGTCGCCACTTGCTTGATTTTCGAGCTCTTGATGGTGCCGTAACGCGCCGGGTCTTCGCCGCCTTCGCCGGAGTTGGAACGCGCACCGAGGCGGTTCATGGCTTCGGCCAGGGCTTCGTGAGCTTCCGGCGACAAGGCGCCCAAAGATATGCCCGCGGAGTCAAAGCGCTTGAGCACCGATTCCAGCGGTTCGATCTCGCTGATGTCCAGCGGCGTGTCCAGGGTTTTCACCTTGAACATATCGCGGATCATCGACACCGGACGGTTATCCACCAGCGCCGTGTATTCCTTGAACTTGCTGTAGTCGCCCTGCTGCACAGCGGCTTGCAGGGTGTTGACCACGTCCGGGTTGTACGCGTGATATTCGCCACCGTGGACGAACTTCAGCAAACCGCCCTGCTGGATTGGCTTGCGCGGGCTCCAGGCTTCGGCAGCCAGGGCTTTCTGCTCGGCTTCGATGTCGACGAAACGCGCGCCCTTGATGCGGCTTGGCACGCCACGGAAGCTCAGGTCGCAGACTTCTTCAGACAGGCCGATGGCTTCAAACAGCTGCGCACCGCGGTACGAGGTGATGGTCGAGATGCCCATCTTCGACAGGATCTTCAGCAGACCTTTGGTGATGCCTTTGCGGTAGTTCTTGAACACCTCATAGAGGTCGCCCAGGACTTCACCGGTACGGATCAGGTCGCCCAGCACTTCGTAGGCCAGGAACGGATAGACCGCCGAGGCGCCGAAACCGATCAACACGGCGAAGTGGTGCGGATCGCGAGCCGTCGCGGTTTCCACGAGGATGTTGGAGTCGCAACGCAGGCCTTTTTCGGTCAAGCGGTGGTGCACCGCACCAGTGGCCAGGGAAGCGTGGATCGGCAACTTGCCCGGGGCAATGCGGCGGTCACTCAGCACGACCTGGGTACGGCCGGAGCGCACAGCTTCTTCAGCCTGATCGGCAACGTTGCGGATCGCCGCTTCGAGGCCGACGCTTTCGTCGTAGTTGAGGTCGATGATCGCGCGCTCGAAGCCCGGACGATCGAGGTTCATCAGCGAGCGCCACTTGGCCGGGGAAATAACCGGCGAGCTGAGGATCACGCGCGAGGCATGTTCCGGCGACTCCTGGAAAATGTTGCGCTCGGCACCGAGGCAGATTTCCAGCGACATGACGATGGCTTCACGCAGCGGGTCGATCGGCGGGTTGGTGACCTGCGCGAACTGCTGGCGGAAATAGTCGTACGGCGTGCGCACGCGCTGGGACAGCACGGCCATCGGCGTGTCATCGCCCATCGAGCCAACGGCTTCGTAGCCTTGCTCGCCGAGCGGACGCAGCACCTGATCACGTTCTTCGAAAGTGACCTGGTACATCTTCATGTACTGCTTGAGCTGGTCAACGTCGTAGAACGCCGAACCGTGGTCGTTGTCTTCCATAGTCGCCTGGATGCGCAGGGCATTCTTGCGCAGCCATTGCTTGTACGGATGACGGGACTTCAAGCGGTTGTCGATGGCGTCGGTGTCGAGGATCTGGCCGGTTTCAGTGTCCACGGCGAAGATCTGACCCGGGCCAACGCGGCCCTTGGCGATCACGTCTTCAGGCTGGTAGTTCCAGACACCGATTTCCGAAGCCAGGGTGATGAAACCGTTCTTGGTGGTGACCCAACGCGCCGGACGCAGACCGTTACGGTCGAGCAGGCACACCGCGTAACGACCGTCGGTCATTACCACGCCGGCCGGGCCGTCCCACGGTTCCATGTGCATCGAGTTGTATTCATAGAACGCACGCAGATCCGGGTCCATGGTTTCGACGTTCTGCCACGCAGGCGGAATGATCATCCGCACGCCACGGAACAGGTCGATACCCCCGGTAACCATCAGCTCAAGCATGTTGTCCATGCTGGAGGAGTCGGAGCCAACGCGGTTGACCAGCGGGCCGAGTTCTTCCAGATCCATCAGATCATTGGTGAACTTGGTGCGACGGGCCACGGCCCAGTTGCGGTTGCCGGTGATGGTGTTGATCTCGCCGTTGTGGGCGAGGAAGCGGAACGGCTGAGCCAGCGGCCATTTCGGCAGAGTGTTGGTCGAGAAGCGCTGGTGGAACACGCAAATCGAGGTTTGCAGGCGCTGGTCGCTGAGGTCTGGATAGAAGGCGGTCAAATCCGCCGGCATCATCAGGCCTTTATAAATGATGGTCTTGTGCGAAAAGCTGCACACGTAGTGATCGACGTCGGCGGCGTTGGCCACGGACGAGCGACGACGGGAGGTGAACAGCTTGACGGCCATGTCCTGATCGCTCAGGCCATCACCGGCGATGAACACTTGCTCGATCTGCGGCAGGCGTTCAAGGGCCAGGCGACCGAGGACGCTGGTGTCGATCGGCACTTTGCGCCAGCCGACGAGGGTCAAGCCAGCAGCGAGGATCTCGCGGTTCATGTTCTCGCGAGCGGCTTCGGCTTTGACCGGGTCCTGGTTGAAGAAGACCATGCCCACTGCATATTGCTTGGGCAGTTCGACGCCGAAGGTTTCCTGGGCGATGGCTCGCAGGAACACATCCGGCTTTTGAATCAGCAGACCGCAACCGTCACCGGTCTTGCCGTCGGCGTTGATCCCACCGCGGTGGGTCATGCAGGTCAGGGCCTCGATGGCCGTTTGCAAAAGGGTATGACTGGGCTCGCCCTGCATATGGGCTATCAGGCCGAAACCGCAGTTATCCTTGAATTCATCTGGTTGGTACAGACCTGCTTTCATAGACACTTTCTCACCAGGCTGCCTCTTACCGAGGCAAATTTCTTTTCAATTCAAACACTTACCGTCCGCGCCGAACGTACGCCAGCTTTGCGGGGGCAAAAGGGAGGTCATTGTACACACCGACACAGAGGCTCACAAATTTGACGACGAAATGTCGCAAATCTATGTCGCATTTGTGAAAGGTTTAAAGCGATATGCTGTGCTAGTCAAAACTTTTTTAATTTTGACCGCAACGACTCAAAGACTACTGTGACGCAGACACCACAAGGCACGCGGCCGAGGGTCTGTTGGTGCTTGCTGACGAACCGCGTTGTGATGCCAGCGTGTGCGAGGCAAGGCGCGGGATGCCGCCAATGGCTTCACCCTTGGCAAATCCCGCAACGCAGCCTCGCGCACGTTGGCGCGCAACGCGGTCGTCAGCAAGCGCCAACTGCCCCTTAGGGCGGCATGCGCTTGTAGAAATTTTGAGGTGCTTGGAGAGGCGGCCTGGGTAAGGCCGCCGAATCTTCAGCGAGTTGTTGCCAGTTCCTGTTGGACGCTGGCGACAGTGCGAGGCCAAGGTTTACCAGCCTGAACCTTCGCTGGCAAGGCCTTGATGGCGGTAACGGCTGCATCGCGGTTGGCGAAGTTACCGTAAGTGATGACGTAAAGCGGCTTGCCGTTGAGGACTTTCTTGAAATAACGGTACTCGCCGCCCTGCTCCTTGACGAAGGATTGTGCGGCCGCTTCGGAGCTGGTGCCGAGGATCTGCACCACGTAGTTGCTCGTCGGTTGGCCGGCGTACCAAGTGCCACCAGCGCCTTTCGCGGCAGCGGCGACTGGTTTCTCGGCTGGCTTGGCGGCAGCAACGGCGGCGGCTGGCTTGGCAGGCGCTGGGGCCGGCTTCACGGCAGGCGCTACCGGAGCTGGCTTGGCAGTCGCGACCTGAGTGGGCGCAGGAGCCGGTTTGGCAGCAGGCGTCGGTGCCGGGCCAGGCTGGATACCCGCAGGCGGCGCGGTAGTGGTCACGGTCGGCGGCGTAGCGCTCGAACCTTCGACCGGCACGCCGTCGTCGCCTTCGGTGATGCCACCGGCAGCTTCGGCCAACGGACCACGCATGACCGGCTGCGAGTTGCCGACCAGCGGCAATGGCATCGGCTGCGAGTTACCGGCGAATTCGACGGCAGGCGCGCCGCCGCTGTTAGGTTGTGGCGTGCCCTGGCCGAGCGGCAGTTGCGCCTGCTCGTTGGCAGGTGCGCCAGTGGTCGGTGCTTTGCTGCGACCCGGCATCAACCAGGCGGCGGCTACCGCGACCACGACAACGGCGGAAATCGCCAATACGTGTTTCTTCGGCATGTTGAACCCCATACTTGGACGCTTCACCGCAGAGCGGCTGGCAATCATGGCTTCGATCATTGCATCGCGGGCAACCTGGTTGATGGTGCCAGGCCAACCGTCGGAGCTTTCGTGAATATCAGAGATCTGATCTGCGGTAAAAAGTTCGATACCCCGGCCAGCGCCTTCGAGCCGCTGTTCCAGATATTCGCGGGTTTCTTCTTCGGTGTAAGGTTGCAATTCGATGACGTGGAAACGCTCTTCCTCGAGGCTCAGCGCCTCCAGTTGAGCAATCAACGACGACTCGCCGAACAGGAACACATGCGGGCGACCTTCCGGTGCACCGGCGGCCAGGGCCAGCAAGGCTTCCAGCGCGGACTCGTCGAGTTGCTCGGCGTCATCCACCAGCAGATAGACTTCCTGCCCCGTCAGGGCAAGCTGCACCACTTGAGCCAGAATCGCGCCGATCTCGGCCTGGGCGACATTCAGCGCCTGAGCCACCTGACGCAGCACGCCGGCCGAATCACCGGCGCCACGGGCGGAAACCACCACGCTCTGCACCGACTGTTTGTTGGTGCTGGCCACCAGGGCCTGACGCAACAGCGTCTTGCCACTGCCTTGCGGGCCGGTGACGACCAGCAGCAACTGACTGTAGCGTGCCAGGTGATGCAGTTGCCCCAGCACCGGTTTGCGCTGGGCCGGGAAGAATTTGAAGCCAGGCACCCGTGGAGAAAAAGGGTCATGACTCAACTGGTAATGGCCGAGGAAAGCCTCGTCGGCGTGCAAACTAGTCATCGGGATCTTATTAACCTTTAAGCTGAGCCAGAGCGCGGTAATCCGCTCCCAGCGTGGCCTGTAAAACCTCTTTCGGATAATCGTCGGTCACCACCGCTTCGCCCATGTGGCGCAGCAGCACCAGGCGCAAACGACCGTCGATCACTTTCTTGTCAATTGCCATGTGTTCGAGAAAATCGGCTTCGGTCATCTCTTCAGGCGGGATGACCGGCAGGCCGGCACGCTGGAACAGACGGATGCCGCGATCGCGCTCTTGCTCGCTGATCCAGCCAAGGCGCGTGGACATTTCCAAGGCCATTACGGTGCCAGCAGCGACCGCCTCACCATGTAGCCAGACACCATAGCCCATGTGGGTTTCGATGGCGTGGCCGAAGGTGTGACCCAGGTTGAGCGTGGCGCGGACACCGGTCTCCCGTTCGTCGGCACCCACCACCGCAGCCTTGGCCGCGCAAGAGCGCTCGATGGCGTAAGTCAGGGCGACCTGGTCCAGCGCGCGCAGGCGATCAACGTTGTCTTCAAGCCAGGTCAGGAACGGCTCGTCGCAGATCAGCCCGTATTTGATGACTTCGGCAAGCCCGGCGGACAGTTCGCGGGCCGGCAGGGTATTGAGGGTCGCGGTATCAATCAGCACCACATTCGGCTGATAGAAAGCGCCGACCATGTTCTTGCCCAGCGGATGGTTGATCCCGGTCTTGCCGCCCACCGAAGAGTCGACTTGCGACAGCAGCGTGGTCGGGATCTGGATGAAATCGACACCACGCTGGTAGCAGGCGGCCGCAAAACCGGCCATGTCACCAATCACACCGCCACCGAGGGCGATAACCGTGGTACGGCGGTCGTGCCGTGCGGTCAGCAGACCGTCGAAAATCAGTTGCAGGGTTTCCCAGGTCTTGAACGCTTCGCCGTCCGGCAGCACCACGGAAACCACCGAGAACTGTGCGAGGCTGCGGGTCAGACGCTCGAGATAGAGCGGCGCAACGGTCTCGTTGGAGATAATCGCCACTTGCCGTCCGCGAATATGCGGGGCCAGCAGCTCAGGCTGATCCAACAAACCTTCGCCAATATGAATCGGGTAGCTGCGCTCGCCTAGATCGACCTTGAGTGTCTGCATGTGTCCCCACAGTGAAGATGGAATCAGGCGTCCTGCCTTGAGTTAACGAATGTCCACGGCGTCTGCTGGTTGACGCCGTTCGGTAGCCATCTGCCACAACCTTGAGCGGCCATGACAGGACGCCGAGGATAGCGCATTTCGCGCTGCGCTTTAACGGGGAGGTAGCTGCTGCAAGCGTTCGAGAATATCGAGCACCACCATTCGCGGCGGCCGCTCATCGGTTTCCACCACCAGATCGGCGATTTCCCGATAAAGCGGATCGCGGATCGCCAGCAGATCCCGGAGGGTCTTGGCCGGATCGGCAGTACGCAACAGGGGTCGATTGCGATCGCGGGACGTGCGACCCACCTGCTGCTCGACAGACGCATGCAGATAGACCACCCGACCTCCGGCGTGCAGCGCCCGGCGATTGGCCTCGCGCATCACCGCGCCGCCACCGGTCGCCAGCACCACGCCGTCGCAGCCACACAGCTCGGCAATCATCGCCTGCTCGCGGTCACGAAAGCCCGGCTCGCCTTCTTTATCGAAAATCCACGGGATATTGGCGCCCGTGCGCAATTCAATTTCCTTATCGGAATCTTTGAATGGCAGGCGCAGCTCTTTGGCCAGCAACCGGCCGATGGTGCTTTTTCCAGCCCCCATCGGTCCAACAAGAATCAAATTTCGCACAGAATCAATGACTCACAGCAATCGCCTGGTTATTCATGATACGCGGAGTGAGAAATACCAGCAGCTCGGATTTTTTCTCCGAAACCACGTCACGCCGGAAAAGGCGGCCAAGATACGGCACATCACCGAGAAATGGCACCTTATCTACAACCTTGCTCTGAGTATTTGAGAAAACCCCGCCAATCACGATGGTCTCGCCGTCGTTGACCAGGACCTTGGCATTGACCTCGTTTTTCTTGATCGGCGGCACATCCTGCACCTTGTTCAGGTAGTCCGGTTCGTCCTTGGTGACCTTGACCTCCATGATGATCCGGTTGTCCGGAGTGATCTGCGGCGTCACTTCCAGAGACAGCGAGGCCTCCTTGAACGACACCGAGGTAGCGCCGCTGGAGCTGGCTTCCTGATAGGGAATTTCCGTGCCCTTGAGGATTTTTGCGGTTTCCTTGTCCGACGTAACCACCTTGGGCTGCGAGACGATTTCGCCGTTGCCGGTCTTCTCCATGGCCGTCAGCTCGAGATCCAGCAGCACATTGTCGGTGATGAAGGCGATGCCAAGCCCCGAGGTGTTGGCGGCGGTGCCCATGTCGACGAACGGCGAGTTGGTGCTGGTGCTGCCAGGCGTACCGATGGTCGATGAAGCATTCGCCCCGTTGCTGACGCCTGAGGTGTTCCAGTTGCCTTTGTTCTGCAACGAACCGCCCCAGCGCACGCCGAGGCTTTTGTCATAGTCGACGTTGGCTTCGACGATGCGTGCCTCGATCATCACCTGACGCACCGGGATATCCAGTTGCGCGACGATACGGCGCAGTTCGTCGAGGCGATCCTGGGTCTGGTAGGCAATGATGTTGTTGGTCCGCTCATCCACCGTGATCGAGCCCCGCTCGTCGGCCTTTGCCTCGGCACTGGTCACCGACTGGAACAGCTTGGCGATATCGGCAGCTTTGGCGTAGTTGACCTGCAACAGCTCGCGACGCAGGGGCGCCAGGTCGGCGATTTGTTTCTGCGACTCCAGTTCCTGACGCTCGCGGGCGGCAATTTCATCGGCCGGTGCGACCAGCAAAACGTTACCGATCTTGCGTTTGTCCAGGCCCTTGGTTTTCAACACCAGATCCAGCGCCTGATCCCACGGCACGTTCTGCAAACGCAGCGTGATGCCGCCCTGCACCGTGTCGCTGGCCACCAGATTGAGATTGGTGAAATCGGCGATCAGTTGCAGCACCGAACGCACATCGATGTCCTGGAAGTTCAGCGAGAGCTTTTCACCGGTGTAGGCGAAACGCTCGGAGTTGCGTTTCTGCAAGTCATCGACCGTCATCGGCCGGATGCTGACGGTCAGCTTGTTATCGGTCTGGTAAGTCGAATAATCGAAAGCGCCGCTGGGCTCAATGCTGATCGTGGCCCGATCGCCCGTGGCGCTGGCGTTGACGAACTGCACTGGCGTGGCGAAATCCTTGACGTCCAGACGCACACGCAACGGTTCAGGCAATTGGGTCCTGGCGAAACTGACGATGATTTTGCCGTCGCGCTCCTGTATGTCCGGGGCGATGGAAGGATCCGACAGATCGATGACCACATTGCCTTCGCCCTGGGTGCCGCGCTGGAAATCCACGCCCCGGATGGCCTTGCCTGCTGGCGCATAGGCTTTCGCCGGCGCTGGCGTTGCAGTCGCGGCGCGTGGCGTTTTGGGCGCCGGGCTGGAGGCCGTTTTGTTGGCGCCTTGGCCGACCACCACGAACAGCGTGTTGCCTTCGACCCGTGCGCTATACGGCGTCAACTGGGTCAGGTTGATGATCAGTCGTGTACGGTCCTTGGCTTCCACCACTGTAGCGCTGCGGGCATTTCCGCCGCCCAGGTCACGATTTTTGCTTTTTAGCTGACTGACGACGCCGGGCAGATCCAGTGCAATTCGTGCAGGCGATTCCGTGGTGTAACCGTGAGGCGTCGGTGGCGGCCCATCGAACGACAACTTCAACTCGACGCGGTCCCCCGGCAGCGCGGCGACATCCAGCGCTTTGAGGTTGGCCGCTAGTACCATCGGCGACAGCAACGCTATCCATAGCGAAATACCGAAGGTTGAGAAAATCCTGTTCATTATTCGAGTTCCACTATGAGTGCTCTTTCAAAGGGATGGTCCGCGGCCGCTCCAGCCAGGCGCCTTCGCCGTCGGGAACGATTTCGACCACATCGACCTGCGAACCGCTGATGGCGACGATCCGCCCATCGTTACGCCCCAGGTAATCGCCGACTTTCAACCGATGCACCCCGCCCGCCCCGCGCAGCAGCGCAAAGGAGCCGGTCGCATTGGCGATCGTTCCGACCATTTCAAACTGCTCGATGTTGAAACCTTCGAGGTACTGCTTGACCCGATTCGGGTCAGGTTTGACGTTGCGCGAGCCGTGTTTCTGGCCGGCCAGATCGATTCTGACCTGTCGGGAAAACGGGCTTCGCAGGTTGGCGGCGCTGTAGGTGAATGTTGGGTAAGACCGAAATGTCGGCGTTGGTTCAATCTTGCCGGGCGCACGCAAACGCATTTCGTTCATGTACGCGTCCAGGTCGCTGAAGTCATTGTCACTGCCGCAACCAGCCAGGGCGGCGACCAGCACAACCATCGAAAAACAACGAATCGGGCTCATTCTTCCAGCCCCTTGTCGTTGTAGCGGTAGGTCTTGGCGAGGATGCTCATGCGCAACTTCGGACCACCTTCCGGGTTGGCCGGCGCAAGGTCGAAGTCATGCAGGGTGACAATCCTTGGCAGCCCGGCGACGCCGCTGACGAAGGTGGCCAGGTCGTGATAGGCACCAGTGACGGTGATCTGGATCGGCAACTCGATGTAGAACTGCTGCGTGTTCTCCGGCAGCAGTTTGATCTCTTCGAACTCCAGGCCACTGCCCAGGCCGGTGCGAGTGATGTCCTCCAGCAGGCCGGGCACTTCAGTGTCACTGGGTAATTGCCGCAGCAGCACGCCAAAGGAGTTCTCCATTTCCTTCATCTGCTGCGTATACAGCTCCAGATTCGCCGCCATATGGGCTTTGCTGGCGAATTGCTCCTTGAGGGTCAACTCTTCCTCGCGCTTGAGATCGAGGTGGCTCTGAAGGTCGCTGATGGAAAAACTGTAGCCCAGCGAAAGCACCAGGATCATGAGCAGGAAAGCCGCCAATGCCTTGATGGCTGGCGGCCAGGAACCCATGTTATGGGTGTCCAGGTCATTGATGTCGATCTTGCGCAGGCCTTCGAACCAGTCAGGCAGCCTCATTTGCCGCCCTCCGCAGCGGTGGGCTGAGTCTGACGAACGGTCAGCTGAAAGACGTTGGCCTGATCCACCTGGCCGGCGGTCGTCGCTTTGACTTCCGTCAGGGTCGGCGCATTGAACCAGTCTGACGCATCGAGATTACGCATCAGGTCCGAAACACGATTGTTGGATTCTGCCGCACCCGTGATGGAAAGGGTTTTGTCGGCCATTTTCACCTCGGTGAAGTACACCCCGTCCGGCAAGGTACGCGCTAACTGATCAAAGATCCGCCCGCTGACCGGACGGTTGCCTTGCAGGTCCTGAATGATGCGCATGCGCTCGACCAGTTGCTGGCGACGGGCCTTCAAATCGCTGATCTGGTTAATCCGCTCGTCGACCACGGCAATCTGTTTGCCAATGTAATCGTTACGAGCCACTTGCCGATCGATAGCGCCACTGATGGCCTGGTTCGCGATCAGCACCGCGCCCACGGCCCCCACCATCACAGCGCCCAGCGCCAGCAAAAAGCGTTTGCGGCGCGCTTCACGCTGCTCTTCGCGCCAGGGTAAAAGATTGATCCGCGCCATCAGTCGAAACTCCTGAGGGCCAGCCCGCAGGCGATCATCAGTGCCGGCGCATCGCTGGCCAGGGCACCGGCGTTGACCTTGCTGCTCAAGGCCATGTTGGAGAAGGGGTTGGCCACTTGCGTCGGCGTACCCAATCGTTGCTCGATCAACCGGTCCAGCCCCGGGACCGATGCGGTACCGCCGGCCAACAGAATGTGATCAACCGAGTTGTACTGACCGGAGGCGAAGAAAAACTGCAACGAACGTGACACCTGTTGCACCAGCGCATCGCGAAACGGCTGCAACACCTCACTGACGTAATCGTCCGGCAAACCACCCTGCTTCTTCGCCAGCCCCGCCTGCTCGATGGTCAGGCCATACCGTCGCTGGATTTCCTCCGTCAGTTGACGACCGCCGAACAATTGCTCGCGGGTGTAGATGATCCGCCCCTGGTGCAGCACGCTCAGGGTGGTCATGGTGGCGCCAATATCAACCACCGCTACCGTCAGGCGCTCCTGAGAAGCCGCCAGTTGGCTCGCCAGCAATCCGTAGGAACGCTCCAGCGCATAGGCCTCGACGTCGACCACGCGGGCCGTCAGGCCGGCCAGGGCCAGGGCCGCTTCCCGGACCTCGACGTTTTCCTTGCGACAGGCCGCCAGCAACACATTGACTCGCTCGGGGTTGCGCGCAGAAACGCCCTGGACCTCAAAGTCGATGGCCACTTCGTCCAATGGATAAGGGATGTATTGATCGGCCTCGATCTTCAGCTGGTTTTCCATTTCGTCGTCGGAAAGACCGGCGTCCATCTCGATGGTCTTGGTGATCACCGCCGAACCGGCCACGGCGACGGCGACGTTCCTGAGGTTGGTTCTGGCCTTGAGCAGCACGCGCGCGAGTGCCTGCCCTACGCCTTCGAGCTCGGCGATATTTTTCTCGACCACCGCGTTGGTGGGTAAAGGTTCCACCGCATAGGCCTCGACCCGATAGCGGTCGCCTTGGCGGCTTAGCTCCAGAAGCTTGACCGACGTAGAGCTGATGTCGATCCCCAGAAGCGTATTGGCCTTTTTATTGAAGAGTCCTAGCACTACCAATTCCCTATGACTATCCGTGTCTTACGGACTCTGTAATATCCATTGCGTTCAAACCACCCGTCTTGACAGCAGCGCAAATGACGCTCTCGACAGAAAAATGCTTATAATGCCCAGCGTTTTTCTCCGGTTTTTACTTCAAGCGCGGGTCGTTCCCTGTTTATCTGAACCCTGATGCCTAATTCATTCTTTGCCCTGGATGTCCAAAAGCCTTGATTCGTCTGCTGAAATTTTTCGGTTGGTCCATCGTCGCCGTTTTCTGCGGACTGCTCCTCGGTCTTAGCGGCGCCTTTCTCTACCTTAGTCCGGGTTTGCCGTCCGTGGAGGCTCTGAGAAGCATCCAGTTGCAGATTCCTTTGCGGGTCTACAGCAGCGACAACAAGCTGATCGCAGAATTTGGCGAAATGCGCCGCACACCGATCCGGTTCGCCGACATTCCCCCCAATTTCATTAATGCGTTACTAAGTGCTGAAGACGACAACTTCGCCAATCACTACGGTGTCGACCCCAGCAGCCTGATGCGCGCGGCCACCCAGTTGGTAAAAAGCGGACACATTCAGTCCGGCGGCAGCACCATCACCATGCAGGTGGCGAAGAACTTCTTCCTGACCAGCGAACGCAGCTTCTCGCGAAAAACCACCGAAATTCTCCTGGCCCTGCAGATTGAACGGCAGCTGACCAAGGACGAGATTCTTGAGCTGTACGTCAACAAAATCTATCTGGGCAACCGCGCCTACGGTATCGAAGCCGCCGCACAGGTTTACTACGGCAAGTCGATTCGTGACGTCAGCCTCGCGCAGATGGCGATGATCGCGGGTCTGCCGAAAGCCCCCTCGCGCTTCAACCCGCTGGCCAATCCGGCCCGCAGCAAGGAACGTCGCGACTGGATCCTTGGGCGCATGTACAAGCTCGGCAAAATCACCGAAGCCGACTACACCACCGCGATCAACGAGCCGCTGAACGCCAGTTATCACGTGCCGACCCCGGAAGTGAATGCGCCGTACATCGCTGAAATGGCCCGCGCCGAAATGGTCGGCCGTTATGGCAGCGACGCCTATACCGAGGGTTTCCGCGTCACCACCACGGTGCCGAGCAACCTGCAGGAAATGGCCAACACCGCGGTTCACGAAGGGTTGATGACCTACGACCAGCGTCACGGTTATCGCGGCCCGGAGTCGCGCCTGCCGGGCAAGACTCGCGAGGCCTGGACAATCGAGCTGACCAAGCAACGCACCATCAGCAGCCTTGAACCTGCCATCGTCACCCAGGTCGACAAGACCGGCCTGCAAGTGATGACCCGTACCGGTGACGAACACGTCGGCTGGGACAGCATGAAATGGGCGCGTCCGTTCCTGAATACCAACAGCATGGGCGCCAATCCGAAGCAGCCTTCGGACGTCGCCCAGGTCGGCGACCTGATTCGTGTGCAACGCCAGCCGGACAACTCGCTGAAATTCAGCCAGATCCCGCAAGCTCAGGGCGCGCTGGTTTCCCTCGATCCGCAGAACGGTGCCATTCGCTCCCTGGTCGGCGGCTTCGCCTTTGAACAGAGCAACTACAACCGCGCCTTGCAGGCCAAGCGCCAGCCGGGTTCGAGTTTCAAGCCGTTCGTCTACAGCGCCGCACTGGATAACGGCTACACCGCCTCCAGCCTGGTGAACGACGCACCGATCGTGTTCGTCGACGAGTACCTGGACAAGGTGTGGCGTCCAAAGAACGATACCAACACGTTCCTCGGCCCGATCCGCTTGCGTGAAGGCCTGTACAAGTCGCGTAACCTGGTTTCGATCCGGTTGGTGCAAGCCATGGGCGTTGGCAAGACCATCGATTACATCACGCGCTTTGGCTTCAACAAGCAGGACCTGCCGCCCAACCTGTCACTGGCCTTGGGCACCGCGACGCTGACGCCAATGGAAATCGCCACCGGCTGGAGCACTTTCGCCAACGGCGGCTACAAGATCACCCCTTACATCATCGACAAGATCGAAAGCCGCAATGGCGACACGCTGTTCGTCGCCAACCCGCCGAGTGTCCCGAAAGGCACCGTCGCGACCGATGGCATCGCCGCCCCTGTCGTGGCCAACGCCTTCACCGTCAACGCAACCCCGGGCGAAGCCTTGACCGCCCAGCCAGCGCCACAAACGCCGGCCGTAGCCGAGCGCGTCGTCGATGGTCGCACCACGTTCATCCTCAACAGCATGCTCGAGGACGTGATCAAACTCGGCACCGGGCGCCGCGCCCTGGCCTTGGGCCGCAGCGACATTGCGGGCAAGACCGGTACCACCAACGAATCCAAGGACGCCTGGTTCTCTGGGTACAACGCCGATTATGTGACCACTGTCTGGACCGGTTTCGACCAGCCTGAAAGCCTGGGTCGCAAGGAGTTCGGCGGTACCGTCGCCCTGCCGATCTGGATGAACTACATGGGCGCCGCACTCAAAGGCCTGCCGCCACATACGCAGCCAGAGCCGGAAGGCATTCTCAGTCTCCGAGTCGACCCGGTCAGCGGCCGTGCAGCTAGCCCAGGCACGCCAGGCGCCTACTTCGAGCTGTTCAAGGTCGAAGACACGCCACCGTCGGCGAACGAGCTGGGCAACGGCACTGCGCCGGGCAGCCCACTGCCAGCGGATGAAGCGGCGCCGATCGATTTGTTCTGATCACCTGAAGCTGCAAAAAGCCCCGCCTTCGAAAGAAGAGCGGGGCTTTTTGTTGCGTGCCAGTAGCTCGCGAAGAGGCCAGCACAACCGCTGCAAAACCCACCGGTAATAAAAAAGCCCCGACTCGCAAGAGCCGGGGCCTTTGATTGAAGCGCTACAACGACTTAGCCGTTGAACACGTCATCCACGCTTTTCAGCGGGTAGTTCTTCGGATACGGCAGGGTCGCTACGCCGGTCTCGATCGCAGCCTTGGCCACGGCATCGGAGATCACGGTGATCAGACGGGCATCCATTGGTTTCGGAATGATGTACTCACGACCGAATTCCAGTTTGATGCCGCCGTAGGCGTCGCACACTTCCTGAGGAACCGGCAGCTTGGCCAGTTCACGCAGGGCGTTGGCTGCAGCCACTTTCATTTCTTCGTTGATGCGCTTGGCGCGAACGTCCAGGGCACCACGGAAGATGAACGGGAAGCCCAGCACGTTGTTGACCTGGTTCGGGTAGTCCGAACGGCCGGTCGCCATGATCACGTCGTCACGGGTGGCGTGAGCCAGTTCCGGGGAGATTTCCGGATCAGGGTTGGAGCACGCGAACACGATCGGGTTGGCCGCCATGGACTTCAGGCCTTCAGCGCTCAGCAGGTTCGGGCCGGACAGGCCAACGAACACGTCCGCGCCTTTCAGGGCGTCGGCCAGTGTGCGTTTTTCAGTCGAGTGAGCGAAAACAGCCTTGTACTGGTTCAGGTCGTCACGGCCGGAGTGGATCACGCCGGTACGGTCAACCATGAAGATGTTTTCGATATTGGCACCCATGCTCACCAGCAATTTCATGCAGGAGATGGCGGCAGCACCGGCGCCCAGGCAGACGATCTTGGCGTCAGCGAGGGTTTTGCCTGCGATTTCCAGGGCGTTGATCATGCCGGCCGCAGTAACGATCGCGGTGCCGTGCTGGTCATCGTGGAATACCGGAATGTCGCACTGCTCGATCAGAGCACGTTCGATCTCAAAGCACTCAGGTGCCTTGATGTCTTCCAGGTTGATGCCACCGAAGGTGATGGAGATGCGCTTGACGGTGTCGATGAAGGCTTGCGGGCTTTCGGAGTCGACTTCGATGTCGAAAACGTCGATGCCGGCGAAGCGCTTGAACAGCACGCCTTTACCTTCCATCACTGGCTTGGATGCCAATGGGCCGAGGTTACCCAGGCCGAGAATTGCGGTGCCATCGGAAATGACTGCAACCAGATTGCCCTTGCCGGTGTACTTGTAGGCGAGTTCAGGGTCGCGGGCGATTTCGCGGACTGGTTCGGCTACACCGGGGCTGTAGGCCAGCGACAGGTCGCGGGCGGTAGCGGTGGCTTTGGTGAGCTCGACGCTCAGCTTCCCTGGACGAGGATGGGCATGATATTCGAGAGCGGCAGTTTTCAAATCAGACATAGGGGCATTCCGCTTTTTACTGTGGGACAGACGGACCGCCGAGGATACTCGTGTCGCAAAGTCCCTACAAGACTGACCGGTCACCCCTGTCAAGCACCCGGCCCTACGACTTTGGACCAAGAGCCACGGAACACAAGGGATTGACTGTTCACAATCCACATTAAAAATGTCTACAATTTTTTATCACTGTGCCATCTGAAGCATCGCCGGGTCGGTCAATGGCAAAAGCCAGCGCGCCTGCCCTTCTTTCAGTCCGCCGCGCCGCGAACGGTCCAGCACCCAGCCTCGGGCCTCGATCTGCCTGCCCTTCAGCCGCTCGAGATTCGCAACATCAAACCGACCCAACAAATTGGGTGCAACGCGCAGTACAACCGAATCCTGCAACTCGATCCAAACCCCGCCGCGATTGCGTTGAACCTTGCTCACACGACCGCTGAGCACAACGAAGCCGGAAGTGCTGATCTGCTCCGCTTTCAGCACAGGGGATTGACGCCACAACCCGAGTCCGGCCTGACGGGCACTGTGTTCCGCCGCTTGCTGGCAGTCGACCAGATCGACATTCGGCGCGACCGCTACCTGGAAACCGAGTCCTTCAGCGAGCATCTGCGCTTCAAGGTTGGCGCCATCGGCGCTGTAGACATGGGCCAAGGTGCGGCCGTAATGATCTTTGCTTTCTTTACCGGGCAGTAAACCCACCCGCCCGTCGCTGGCGGCCACCAGAACCTCCAGACGTTGGCGCGCAACCACCGCGAACGGTTCGTCGGAGCGGCCTTTCTTGCCCAGCTCCGGCGTATTCAAACCGATCATGCGCACGCTGCGGCCATCACTCAGGCGCAGCGTGTCGCCATCCACCACCCGTTGCACCACAACGGGTGTCAGCCCGCTCGGCGCCGGACAGAAGGCCTGGGCACCGGAAAGCCAAATCGCAGACACAAAAAAGGCGCCCGCAAGGGACGCCTTTTTCATCAGCAAGGAAAAGCCCATGGGGCTTTCGAACCTTACTCTGCTGCAGCAGCAGGTTTCTTGCCGAAAGCACCGAAACGGTCTGCGAAGCGCTGTACACGGCCGCCAGTATCCAGAGTCTTCTGCTTACCGGTGTAGAACGGGTGGCACTCGTTGCATACGTCAGTACCCAGTGGCTTGCACAGGTTCGAACGAGTTTCGAACTTGTTGCCGCAGCTGCAAGTTACTTCGATGGTTTCGTACGCTGGATGGATATCGGCTTTCATGGTGTATTCCTCAGGCTAGTGTGCCGCCACTCAACACTATTGTTGAATACCGCACATAATTAGGCCGCGGATTCTACCAGACCTTTGCAATCACGCAAGCTGTCCCTTACACCAGTCGTCTGCTAGGCTCCCGGCCTTCTTCACCGCCCCATCATCGAGAAAACAACCGCGTGCCCGACGCCATTTTGCGCCTCGCCCTGCCTTCGCCCCTGCGCCGTCTGTTCGATTACCGTGCCCCGGCCGGGGTCCTGCGTGCCCAGTTGCAGCCGGGCATGCGCCTGCGGGTGCCGTTCGGCCGACGGGAGATGATCGGGATTCTGGTGGAGGTCACCGACACCAGCGAAGTGCCGGTAGAAAAGCTAAAGCCGGCCCTGGCCCTGCTCGATGCCACGCCACCCCTGCCTCCCGCGCTGTTCAAACTGTGCCTGTGGACCTCCCAGTATTACCAGCACAGCCTCGGCGACACGTTGAGCTGGGCGCTGCCGGTGTTGCTGCGCCAGGGTGAACTGGCCGAAGCACGGCAGGAACGCTTCTGGTCCGCCGCGCCCGGTGCCAGCCTTGATGACCCGCGCATCGCTCGCGCCCCGCGTCAACGGGAGGCCCTGGCGACCCTGGCCCAGCATCCCCACGGCGTCGCCCATCAGTTGTTGAGCAAACTGATGCTGAGCAAGGACAGCCTGGATTTGCTGCTGGCCAAGGATCTGGTGCAAGTCGAAATCCGCAAGCACGCCCCCGACGCCCGCCACGAACACTGGCTGGCGCAGCCGGAACTGCCGCTCAACCCGGAGCAGCGTGCGGCCTATGAGGCGATTCGCGCCGGCTTCGACAGCTATCACGCGTTTCTGCTGGCCGGCGTCACCGGCAGCGGCAAGACCGAAGTCTATTTGCAACTGATCCGCGAAACCCTCGAGGCCGGCAAGCAAGCGCTGGTGCTGATCCCGGAGATCAACCTCGGCCCGCAGACCCTGGCGCGCTTCGAGCAGCGTTTCAATGCACGCATCGCGCTGATCCACTCGGCGGTCAACGACCGCGAACGCCTGGAAGCCTGGCTCGCCGCCCGGGACGGTGACGCCGACATTATTATCGGCACCCGTTCGGCGCTGTTCACGCCGATGAAGAACCCCGGCCTGATCATCATCGATGAAGAGCACGACGGTTCCTATAAACAGCAAGAAGGCCTGCGCTATCACGCCCGCGACTTGGCACTGGTGCGCGCACGCCAGGAAAACATCCCGATTGTCCTCGGCTCTGCCACGCCTTCGCTGGAAAGCCTGCACAACGCCTACACCGGTCGTTATGGCCTCCTGCGATTAAACGAGCGTGCCGGTGGCGCCAAACAACCGCGCTTCCTGCGCCTGGACGTGAAAAGCCGTCCACTGGACAGCGGCATTTCCGGGCCGATGCAGCAGGCCATCGGTCAGACGCTGGCCGCTGGCCAACAAGTGCTGGTGTTCCTCAACCGTCGCGGCTTTGCCCCGACCTTGCTGTGCCACGACTGCGGCTGGATGTCCGAGTGCCAGCGCTGCGATGCGCGCATGACCGTGCACCAGCGCTCCGGCGAACTGCGCTGCCACCATTGCGGCTACGTCGAACGCGTCCCTCGGCATTGCCCGAAATGCGGCAAAGTCGATTTGCGGCCTGTCGGCGCCGGCACCGAACGCGCAGAGGAACGGCTGGGGATTCTATTCCCGGACGTCCCGGTGCTGCGGGTCGACCGCGACAGCACTTCGCGCAAAGACGCCATGAATCAGCTGTTCGCGACCATTCAGAAAGGCCAGCCGTGCATTCTGGTGGGCACGCAAATGCTTGCCAAAGGGCACCACTTTCCACGGGTGACTTTGGTGTCGATTCTCGATGCCGACGGCGGGCTGTTTTCCGGCGACTTCCGCGCCAGCGAGCGCATGGCGCAGTTGATCGTCCAGGTTGCCGGACGCGCGGGCCGGGCTGAAGAGCCGGGCAAAGTGATCATCCAGACCCACTTGGCCGACCATCCGCTGCTGGTGCAACTGACTGAACAGGGCTATTTCGCCTTTGCCGAACAGGCGTTGAGCGAACGTCGCTCGGCGGGGTTACCACCGTTTGCGCACTTGGCGCTGCTGCGGGCCGAAGCGCACAAACCGGGGCAAGCTGAAGGTTTTCTTGATGAGGCGTGCAGCGAGGCCGAGCGTTTGCTGGCCGAGCAGAACCTGACCGGGATTGAACTGCTCGGGCCGGTGCCGGCTCCGATGGAACGCCGGGCCGGGCGTTATCGTGCGCAGTTGTTACTGCAAGCGACGGCCCGGGCGCCGTTGCACCGACTATTAAGCAGCTGGCTGCTGGTGTTGGAGCAGATGCCGAGTGGGCGGGCGGTGCGTTGGTCTTTGGATGTCGACCCTGTCGATCTGTATTGATTTAGAGATCGCCTTCGCGAGCCTGTTCGCGAAGAGGCCCGAATAGTCACCACATATCCATAACCTGCCCGGTATAGTTGGCAAGCCCGTCTTCGCAACGGATAATGCCCAGTTTTTCCACTAGCGCATCCAGGCGCCGCCGCGCTTGCGGTCGAAAGAGAACACCATGAAAGACACCATTCGCCAGCTGATCCAACAAGCCATCACCCAACTCGTCAACGAAGGTGTGTTGCCTGAAGGCCTGTCGCCGGCGATCCAGGTGGAAAACTCCCGTGACAAGACTCACGGCGATTTCGCCAGCAACATCGCGATGATGCTGGCCAAACCGGCCGGCATGAAGCCGCGTGACCTGGCAGAAAAAATCATCGCCGCGCTGCCGGCTGACGAAAACGTAACCAAGACCGAAATCGCCGGCCCTGGCTTCCTGAACTTCTTCCAGAACACCCAAGCCCTGGCCACTCGCCTGGACGCCGCCCTGGCCGACGCCCACATCGGCGTGCGCAAGGCCGGCCCGGTGCAGCGCACCGTCGTCGACCTGTCGGCACCGAACCTGGCCAAAGAGATGCACGTTGGCCACTTGCGATCGACCATCATCGGTGACGGCGTGGCGCGGGTGCTGGAATTCCTCGGCGACGAAGTGATCCGTCAGAACCACGTCGGCGACTGGGGTACCCAGTTCGGGATGCTGATGGCGTACCTCCAGGAAAACCCGATCACCAGCGACGAGCTGTCGGACCTGGAAAACTTCTACCGCGCCGCCAAACAACGCTTCGATGAATCCGAAGAGTTCGCAGATCGCGCCCGTGGTCTGGTGGTCAAGCTGCAAGCCGGCGACCCGGACTGCCTGGCGCTGTGGACCAAGTTCAAAGACATCTCGCTGTCGCACTGCCAGAAAATCTACGAACTGCTGAACGTCAAACTGACCATGGCCGACGTGATGGGTGAAAGCGCCTACAACGACGACCTGATCAACGTGGTCAACGACCTCAAGGCCGCTGGCCTGCTGGTCGAGAGCAACGGCGCCCAGTGCGTGTTCCTCGACGAATTCAAGAACGCCGACGGCGACCCGCTGCCGGTGATCATCGTCAAGGCTGACGGCGGCTACCTCTACGCCACCACCGACTTGGCGGCCGTGCGTTACCGCAGCGGCAAGCTGAAGGCTGACCGCGCGCTGTACTTCGTCGACCAGCGTCAGGCCCTGCACTTCCAGCAAGTGTTCCAGGTCGCGCGTTTGGCCGGCTTCGTGACGCACCCGATGGACATGGAACACATGGGCTTCGGCACCATGAACGGCGCCGATGGCCGTCCGTTCAAAACCCGTGACGGCGGCACCGTGAAGCTGATCGACCTGCTGACCGAAGCCCAGGAGCGCGCCTACAACCTGGTGAAAGAAAAGAACCCGGAACTGGCTGAAGACGAACTGCGCAACATCGCCAAGGTCGTGGGCATTGGCGCGGTGAAATACGCCGACTTGTCCAAGCATCGCACCAGCGACTACAGCTTCAACTTCGACCTGATGCTGAACTTCGAAGGCAACACCGCGCCGTACCTGCTGTACGCCTACACCCGCGTGGCCGGCGTGTTCCGCAAACTCGGCAAGGACTTCAGCGAAGTCGAAGGCCAGATCGTCCTCGAAGCACCGCACGAACACGAATTGGCGGCGAAGCTCGCGCAGTTCGGCGAAGTGCTGAACAACGTTTCCGACAAAGGCACGCCGCACATCCTGTGCACCTACCTGTACGATGTTGCCGGCCTGTTCTCCAGCTTCTACGAGAACTGCCCGATCCTCAGCGCCGACACCCCGGCGCAAATGCAGAGCCGTCTGCGCCTCGCCGCGCTGACCGGCCGCACTCTCAAGCAAGGCCTGGAACTCTTGGGTCTGGAAACTCTGGAGCGTATGTAAGTTGGCTGCCAAGAAAAAACCTGCACCCAAGCGTGGCGCCAGCCGTTACCAAGCTCCTGCAAAACAACCGATCCCGGGCTGGCTGTGGATGGCCATCGGCCTGACGGTCGGCGCGTTTATTGTGTTCCTGATGAAGCTGGAACCGGGCAAGGGCAGCGAGAGCGTCAAGCGCGAGAAGATCGAGCAGCAGAAAGCCAAGATCGTCGAGGCCAACAAGACCCCGCCGAGCCCGACTCAACCGGTGAAGCCGAAGTACGACTTCTACACGTTGCTGCCGGAATCGGAAGTCATCGTGCCGCCGGATGCCGTGCCGGAGAAAACCCTGCCGACGCCACAAGTGCCGGCCATTCCGACGACGCCGGTCACACCAGAGCAAGCGGCGAAGATCGATACCGCGCGGGCTCAGGCCGCACTGGCAGGGATTACCCCGCCGCCAGCGCCACCGGTGTCCAAAGCGGCGCCAGTGACCAAGTTCTTCCTGCAGGCCGGTTCGTTCCGCAAGGAGGCTGATGCGGACAAGGTTCGGGCGCAGATCATCTTGCTCGGTCAGGCTGTGGCGGTTGAATCCGGCACCGTGAAGGACGAAACCTGGTATCGGGTATTGGTCGGACCGTTCAGCAACCGCGAACAGCTGACCACCGCCCAGAAACAACTGGCCGGCAGCGGGTTCAGCAACCTGTTGTTACAACAACGCCAAAGCCGCTGATTTCATCTGACGTACCGCGTTATCGTTCTTCGCGGGCAAGCCTCGCTCCTACAAGGATTGCGCTATCCCGTGTAGGAGCGAGGCTTGCCCGCGAAGGCGCCAGCACCGACAACGCCCCCATCCCAGCGAAACACCGCTCGTCCCCCGCCGCGCCCTACAGTTGAAATACGCTCCACCACCCCCATATGAGTTGGCATAAGGCATTTTCGCCCCGCTGCGTGGAGACTCTCCCTTGACCACCATCGTTTCAGTTCGCCGCCACGGCAAAGTCGTCATGGGCGGCGACGGCCAGGTTTCTCTCGGCAATACCGTGATGAAAGGCAACGCGAAGAAAGTTCGCCGCTTGTACCACGGCCAGGTGATCGCCGGCTTTGCCGGGGCCACCGCTGACGCCTTCACCCTCTTCGAGCGTTTCGAAGGCCAGCTTGAGAAACATCAGGGCCACCTGGTTCGCGCCGCTGTCGAACTCGCCAAAGAATGGCGCACTGACCGCTCCCTCAGCCGCCTCGAGGCCATGCTCGCGGTCGCGAACAAAGACGCTTCTCTGATCATCACCGGCAACGGCGACGTGGTCGAACCTGAAGAAGGTCTGATCGCCATGGGCTCCGGTGGCGGTTACGCCCAGGCTGCCGCCAGCGCGCTGCTGAAGAAAACCGATCTGTCGGCCCGGGAAATCGTCGAAACCGCCCTCGGCATCGCCGGCGACATCTGTGTATTCACCAACCACACCTTCACCATTGAGGAGCAGGACCTCGCTGAGTAAGCCTGTTTTGGCCACCATGCCACGGCTCACTTTTACCTGAGGACCGCCAATTACTATGTCCATGACTCCCCGTGAAATCGTCCACGAACTCAATCGCCATATCATCGGCCAGGACGATGCCAAGCGCGCCGTCGCCATCGCGCTGCGTAACCGCTGGCGCCGGATGCAGTTGCCTGAAGAACTGCGCGTTGAAGTCACGCCAAAAAACATCCTGATGATCGGCCCGACCGGTGTCGGTAAAACCGAGATCGCTCGTCGCCTGGCGAAACTGGCCAACGCGCCGTTCATCAAGGTCGAAGCGACCAAGTTCACCGAAGTCGGCTACGTCGGCCGCGACGTTGAATCGATTATTCGTGACCTGGCCGACGCAGCGATCAAGCTGCTGCGCGAACAGGAAATGACCAAGGTTCGCCACCGCGCCGAAGACGCCGCCGAAGAACGCATCCTCGACGCCCTGCTGCCACCAGCACGCATGGGCTTCAGCAGCGACGACGCCGCACCGTCGGCCGACTCCAACACCCGTCAGCTGTTCCGCAAGCGCCTGCGCGAAGGTCAGCTGGATGACAAAGAGATCGAAATCGAAGTCGCCGAAGTGACCGGTGTCGATATCTCCGCGCCGCCGGGCATGGAAGAGATGACCAACCAGTTGCAGAGCCTGTTCGCCAACATGGGCAAAGGCAAACGCAAGAGCCGCAAGATCAAGGTCAAGGAAGCACTGAAACTGGTGCGTGACGAAGAAGCCGGTCGCCTGGTCAACGAAGAAGAGTTGAAGGCCAAGGCGCTGGAAGCCGTCGAGCAGCACGGCATCGTGTTCATCGACGAAATCGACAAGGTCGCCAAGCGCGGCAACTCCGGTGGCATTGACGTCTCCCGTGAAGGCGTACAGCGCGACTTGCTGCCGCTGATCGAAGGCTGCACCGTCAACACCAAACTGGGCATGGTCAAGACCGACCACATCCTGTTCATCGCGTCCGGTGCGTTCCACCTGAGCAAGCCGAGCGATCTGGTGCCTGAGCTGCAAGGTCGCCTGCCGATTCGTGTCGAACTCAAGGCGCTGACGCCTGAAGATTTCGAACGCATTCTCAGCGAACCGCACGCATCGCTCACCGAGCAGTATTGCGCACTGCTGAAAACCGAAGGCCTGGTGATCGAGTTCCAGCCGGACGGTATCAAGCGCATTGCCGAGATCGCCTGGCAGGTCAACGAGAAGACCGAGAACATCGGTGCCCGTCGCTTGCACACGCTGCTTGAGCGTCTGCTTGAAGAGGTGTCGTTCAGCGCCGGTGATCTGGCCAGCGCCCACGATGACAAGGCGATCCTGATCGACGCCGATTACGTCAACAGCCACTTGGGCGAATTGGCGCAGAACGAAGACCTGTCCCGTTATATCCTGTAAGAAACACTTACAGTGATGGAGGACCTGTGGGAGCGAGCTCGCTCCCACAGGGTTCTACCAAAAACGGAACGCAGTCATGACCCAACTCCCCACCGATATCAAACTGCACAAAGCCTCGAAAACCCTGTCGCTGAAATACGCGTCCGGCGAGGAACATCACCTGCCCGCCGAGTTCCTGCGCGTGCACTCTCCTTCCGCCGAGGTCCAGGGCCACGGCAAACCTATCCTGCAATTTGGCAAGATCGGCGTAGGCCTGACCAAGGTAGAACCGGCCGGTCAGTACGCACTGAAATTGACCTTCGACGACGGCCATGACAGCGGCCTGTTCACCTGGGAATATCTGTACCAGTTGGGCGTGCGCCAAGAGGATCTCTGGAACGATTATCTTGCCGAACTAAAAGCCGCCGGAAAGACCCGCGATCCGAACGAGTCCATCGTCAAGCTGATGCTCTAAATCGGGCCTTTCGCTCATTAGAAGGCATTTTCTAATTCCATCTGTTTGAATGCTCCGCTTCCTGGCCGACGATTGGCCTGCTTGCGAAAAAAATTAAACTCGGGTAACCAATGGAGCTGGCAAGGTACCTGCAGTGCTCTCTGAACTAAAAAGCAGCGATGCAGAATTAACGGTCACCCGAGCAGTAGTACCTGGCATTGGCTGTGGACTGCACAGCTGGACCCAGGTACTCGTCTCAGGACAATGGAGCGTCGTAGATGAGTAACAAGAATAACGATGACCTGAAAGTTCAGGCCTCGGAAAATACCTTGGGGCTGAATCCGGTCGTTGGACTGCGTAGAAAAGATCTGTTGGGCTCTGCCCGCATGGTGCTGACCCAGGCCATCAAACAACCGATTCACAGTGCAAAGCATGTCGCTCATTTCGGCATCGAACTGAAGAACGTGCTGTTCGGCAAATCCGCGCTGCAACCGACAAGCGATGACCGTCGCTTCGCCGATCCGGCCTGGAGCCAGAACCCGCTCTACAAACGTTATTTGCAAACTTACCTGGCGTGGCGCAAGGAGCTCCACGACTGGATCGGCGAAAGCAATCTCTCGCCCAAGGACGTCGCACGCGGGCATTTCGTGATCAACCTCATGACCGAAGCCATGGCCCCGACCAACAGTGCGGCCAACCCGGCGGCGGTCAAACGCTTCTTCGAAACCGGTGGCAAAAGCCTGCTCGACGGCCTCTCCCATCTGGCCAAGGATCTGGTGCACAACGGCGGCATGCCGAGCCAGGTCAACATGGGCGCGTTCGAGGTCGGCAAGAGCCTGGGCGTCACCGAAGGCGCGGTGGTGTTTCGCAATGATGTGCTGGAGCTGATCCAGTATCGGCCGACCACCGAACAGGTGCACGAGCGCCCACTGTTGGTGGTGCCACCGCAGATCAACAAGTTCTATGTTTTCGACCTGAGCCCGGAAAAGAGTCTGGCGCGCTTCTGCCTGCGCAACAACATGCAGACGTTCATCGTCAGCTGGCGCAACCCGACCAAGGAACAGCGCGAGTGGGGTCTGTCGACCTACATCGAAGCGCTCAAGGAAGCGGTCGACGTGGTCACCGCGATCACCGGCAGCAAAGACATCAACATGCTCGGCGCCTGCTCCGGCGGCATCACCTGCACCGCCCTGCTGGGCCACTACGCCGCGCTCGGCGAGAACAAGGTCAACGCCTTGACGCTGCTGGTCAGCGTGCTGGACACCACCCTGGACAGCGACGTGGCCCTGTTTGTCGACGAACAGACCCTCGAATCCGCCAAGCGCCACTCTTATCAGGCCGGCGTACTGGAAGGCCGCGACATGGCGAAAGTTTTCGCCTGGATGCGCCCCAACGACCTGATCTGGAACTACTGGGTCAACAACTACCTGCTGGGCAACGAGCCGCCGGTGTTCGACATCCTGTTCTGGAACAACGACACCACACGGTTGCCCGCAGCGTTCCACGGCGACCTGATCGAGATGTTCAAAACCAACCCGCTGATCCGTCCTGACGCACTGGAAGTGTGCGGCACACCAATCGATCTGAAGCAGGTCACTGCCGACATCTTCTCCCTGGCCGGCACCAACGACCACATCACCCCGTGGAAGTCCTGCTACAAGTCGGCGCAACTGTTCGGTGGCAAGGTTGAATTCGTACTGTCCAGCAGTGGGCATATCCAGAGCATTCTGAACCCGCCGGGCAATCCGAAATCGCGCTACATGACCAACACCGAGATGCCGCTCAAGGCTGAGGAGTGGCAAGAAAACTCCACCAAGCACACCGATTCCTGGTGGCTGCACTGGCAGGGATGGCAAGCCGAACGTTCGGGCAAGCTGAAGAAGTCTCCAAACAGTTTGGGCAACAAGGCTTATCCGGCGGGCGAAGCTGCGCCGGGCACCTATGTGCATGAGCGGTAATTGAAGTAACACACGTGGGAGCGGGCAAGCCTGCTCCCATACACACCTACAGGGCTCCGTGCATGCCGCAACCGTTCATATTTCGTACCGTCGACCTGGATGGCCAGACCCTCCGCACGGCGGTACGCCCCGGCAAGCCTCACTTGACGCCCTTGCTGATTTTCAACGGCATCGGCGCCAACCTGGAGCTGGTGTTTCCGTTCGTCGCGGCGCTGGACCCGGACCTGGAAGTCATCGCTTTCGACGTCCCCGGTGTCGGCGGTTCGTCGACGCCAAACCGACCGTATCGCTTTCCGGGACTGGCGAAACTCACGGCGCGGATGCTCGACTATCTCGACTACGGGCAAGTCAATGTCATCGGCGTTTCCTGGGGCGGCGCCCTCGCCCAGCAGTTCGCTTACGACTATCCCGAGCGCTGCAAGAAACTCGTTCTGGCGGCCACGGCGGCTGGCACGGTTATGGTGCCGGGCAAGCCGAAAGTCCTGTGGATGATGGCCAGCCCACGACGCTACATCCAGCCGTCTCACGTGATTCGCATCGCGCCGATGATCTATGGCGGTGCGTTCCGTCGCGATCCAACCCTCGCCGCCAGCCATGCCGCCAAGGTCCGCTCGGCCGGCAAGCTCGGATACTACTGGCAGCTGTTTGCCGGCCTCGGCTGGACCAGCATTCACTGGTTGCACAAGATCCATCAGCCAACCTTGGTGCTGGCCGGTGACGACGATCCACTGATCCCGTTGGTCAACATGCGGTTACTGGCCTGGCGGATTCCCAACGCCCAGTTGCACATCATCGATGACGGGCATCTGTTTTTGATTACCCGGGCCGAAGCAGTGGCACCAATCATCATGAAGTTTCTCGAAGAAGAACGTCAGCGTGCCGTGATGCATCCGCATCCAGCGCCATTGGGCGGCTAATCGGCCCATTGTCAGTCGGGAAGACGCAGCGCCGCGCAACAACCCGCAACAGCGTCTATGGTGTTCTGGTTCGGAGTAACTGTATTTGGCCTGAAGACGAAGGAGTGTTGATTCATGCGCGAAAAACCAGCGAGGGAATATTTGCCCACTCCCGCCGCGTTCATCAACGCACAGAGTGCGATTACCGGCCTGCGTGGTCGGGATCTGTTTTCCACCCTGCGCAGCGTTGCTGCCCATGGTTTGCGCAACCCGGTGCACACCGCCCGACACGCCTTGAAGCTGGGCGGTCAACTGGGCCGCGTACTGCTGGGCGAAACCCTGCACCCGACCAATCCGCAGGACAATCGCTTTGCCGACCCGGCGTGGAGCCTCAATCCATTTTATCGCCGCAGCTTGCAGGCCTACCTGAGCTGGCAGAAGCAGGTCAAACACTGGATCGACGAGAGCAACATGACCCCGGACGATCGCGCCCGCGCGCACTTCGCGTTCGCCTTGCTCAACGACGCCATGGCACCGTCCAACAGCCTGCTTAATCCGCTGGCGATCAAGGAGATCTTCAACTCCGGCGGCAACAGCCTGGTGCGAGGCATCAGCCACCTGGTCGACGACTTCCTGCACAACGACGGTCTGCCCAGACAAGTCACCAAGCAAGCTTTCGAGGTCGGCAAAACGGTCGCCACCACGACGGGCTCCGTGGTGTTTCGCAATGAGCTGCTGGAGTTGATCCAGTACAAGCCCATGAGCGAAAAGCAGTATTCCAAGCCGCTGCTGGTGGTGCCGCCACAGATCAACAAGTACTACATTTTCGACCTGAGCCCGCACAACAGCTTCGTCCAGTTCGCCCTGAAGAACGGCCTGCAAACCTTCATGATCAGTTGGCGCAATCCGGATGTACGTCATCGCGAATGGGGGCTGTCGACGTACGTTGAAGCCGTGGAAGAAGCGATGAATGTGTGCCGGGCGATCACCGGCGCTCGTGAGGTCAACCTGATGGGCGCCTGCGCGGGCGGACTGACCATCGCCGCGCTGCAAGGCCATTTGCAGGCCAAGCGACAACTGCGGCGGGTGTCCAGCGCGACCTATCTGGTGAGCCTGCTCGACAGTCAGATGGACTCGCCTGCGACCCTCTTCGCCGACGAACAGACCCTTGAAGCGGCCAAGCGCCGCTCGTATCAGAAAGGCGTGCTGGACGGCCGCGACATGGCCAAGATCTTCGCCTGGATGCGTCCCAACGATTTGATCTGGAGCTATTTCGTTAACAACTACCTGTTGGGCAAGGAGCCGCCGGCGTTCGACATCCTTTACTGGAACAACGACAACACACGTTTACCGGCAGCCTTGCATGGCGACTTGCTGGACTTCTTCAAACACAACCCGCTGAGTCATCCGGGTGGTCTGGAAGTGTGTGGCACGCCGATCGACTTGCAAAAAGTCAACGTCGACAGCTTCAGCGTCGCGGGCATCAATGACCACATCACCCCGTGGGATGCGGTATATCGCTCGACCCTGCTGCTGGGTGGCGAGCGACGCTTCGTGTTGTCCAACAGCGGCCATGTACAGAGCATTCTCAACCCACCCTCAAACCCGAAAGCCAACTTCGTCGAGAGCACGAAGCTGAGCGGCGACCCACGGGCCTGGTATTACGACGCCAAGCAAGTCGACGGCAGTTGGTGGACTCAGTGGCTGGGCTGGATTCAAGAACGTTCAGGCGCGCTAAAAGAAACTCACATGGTGCTTGGCAACCAGAACTATCCACCGATGGAGGCAGCACCCGGTACTTACGTGCGTGTGCGCTGACGTTCAACGAACCATTAAGAAGACTGGATGAAAACCCGCGACCGGATTCTCGAATGTGCTTTGCAGTTGTTCAATCAGAAGGGCGAGCCGAACGTCTCCACCATGGAAGTTGCCAACGAAATGGGTATCAGCCCGGGCAACCTCTACTACCACTTCCACGGCAAGGAACCGTTGATTCTCGGACTGTTCGAGCGCTTCCAGGCCGAACTGGCGCCCCTGCTCGATCCACCGGCCGATGTGGAACTTGCGCCGGAAGATTACTGGCTGTTCCTGCACCTGATCGTCGAGCGCCTGGCCCATTACCGGTTTCTGTTCCAGGACCTGTCGAACCTCGCCGGGCGCTTGCCGAAACTGGCCAAGGGCATACGCAACCTGCTCAACGCGTTGAAGCGCACGCTGGCTTCGTTGCTCGCACGATTGAAGGCTCAGGGGCAATTGGTCAGCGATACCCAGGCGTTGGGGCAGTTGGTGGAACAGATCACCATGACGCTGCTGTTCTCACTGGACTATCAGCGGATTCTTGATCGCGAGGGTGAGGTGAGATTGGTGGTGTACCAGATCATGATGCTGGTGGCGCCGCATCTGCTGCCCCCGATCAAGGTCGCGACGGAGCAGTTGGCGCTTCAATACCTCGAAGAACACGAGTGAATCAGTTGGAACCACCCCTCACCCTAACCCTCTCCCCAGGGGGTAGAGGGGACTGACCGATGTGTTCTTGGAGCTACATCGACCTGAAAGTCCACAGTCGAACTCAGGATCTGAAAACTCCCCGATTGGCTCCCTTTCCCCCTCTCCCCACTGGGGCGGTCCGACGTTTCGGGAGGGCTGGGGTGAGGGGTGGTTCTTGAAGCACAAACAAAAACGCCCGACCTTCACAGGCCGGGCGTTTTCTTGAGCCCTGAAAAATCAGGACTGACTGGTTGGCGTCGAAGGAGCTGGCGCGACAGTCGGGGTTACAGCAGGGGTCGGCGCAGTAGCGGAGTTCGAAGTGCTGACCGGTGCCGGGGTTGCCGGTTTGGCGGCAGCCACTGCTGGTTTTGGCGCAGCCGCTTTCGGAGCCGCCGGCTTTTTCACCGCTGGCTTCTTCGCTGCGGCAGGTTTGGCCGCTGGCTTGGTAGCGGGTTTGGCCGCTGCAGTTTTGGCAGCCGGTTTAGCGGCTGGTTTTGCTGCTGCTTTGACCGCTGGTTTTGCTGCTGCAGGTTTCGCTGCGGCAGTTTTGGCCGCTGGTTTGGCAGCCGGTTTAGCGGCAGCTTTAGCCAGTGGTTTGGCAGCGGACTTCGCCGCAGGTTTGGCCGCTGCGGTTTTCGCCGCAACAGGCGCCACCTTGGCACCGGTGAGTTTTTCGATTTGCTTGGTCAGGGTATCGACCTTGCTGTGCAGTGCTTTGACTTCATTGCGGCTCGGTACACCCAGGCGCGAAATGGCGCTGTTCAGACGCTTGTCGAAAGCCCCTTCCAGCTCATCCCACTTGCCCAGTGCGCGATCTTTCACGCCGCTGATGCGCGACTTGGCCGACGAAGCAGAGTCCTTGGCAGCATCAACTTTCTTGCCGACAGCGCTCTTGGTGAGCTTCTCGGCTTTCTCGCCATCTTTAACCAATGTATCGAAGAGTTTGCTGCCGTCAGTGTCGATCTTCGAGTACACGCCTAAACCAGCCAGCCAGATTTTGCGGGAGTAGTCTTCGACTTTCCCGATCCACGAGCTGCCTTCTTTTTCGGTGTTCTTTTTACCAGCCATCCCGTTCTCCTTAAGATTTACGCGCGACGCGTTCGAGCAATGCCGTCAGCTCATCGAGCTTGGCAGAGAGTGTCTCAACGTCATGTTTAGACGGAATGCCGATACGATTCAAGGTACTTGCGACACGTGAGTCAAAAGCCTTCTCGACCTTGTCGAGTTGAAGTTCGACCTTACCTTTGAAAGTAGTGACTTCACTCTTGGCTTCATCGATCTCGGCATTGGCCGCTTCAAGTTTCTCGGCAACTACTTTTTTGCCTTTCTTTTCAACAGCTTGACCCGCCTGGATCAACTCTTGAAAGTACTCGCTGCCCTCTTGGCCGACCTTGGTGTAGGCACCCAGGCCTGCCAGCCAGATCTTGCGGGCATAAGATTTAACGTCGCCCAGAGCAGCCGTCGAAGCGTCGATTTTTTTCTTCAAAATAACTTTGGCCATGGTGCACCTCACGCGCAGAAGGTTTGAGGAACTGCCCGCGAAAGAGTCGGGCTCAGGCACAAAGTAGTGAGAATAATTAGAAACGGCACCCTAACAACTGACACAAAACCTTGGGCACACCACAAAACAAATGTAGGAGCGAGCCTGCTCGCGATAGCGGTCTATCAGCCAAAATTGATGTCGACTGACAGACTGCTATCGCGAGCAGGCTCACTCCTACAAGAGTTGCATGTCACGTGAAAATCAAACCAACGCTTTATCCAGGGCCTTTTCGATTTCCGATTTGATCGTGCCGCTCATGGCCGACATCAACAGGCCAAGTTCGACATCGACCTTGATCGAATCCTCGCCCACATACACCGCGCCTTTCACACCGGAACGCTTGAGGTTCAGGGTATCGCCGGACCATTGCGGCTCCAGGCCATATTGATCGGACAGTTTCTGCGCCAACTGGTCGGCCTTCTCGCGGGCCGCTTCCTTACCCAGGCCGTGGGAACGCTCAACACTAATACGGGCCATCGAATGACTCCTGCTTTATGAATACTTTCCTGACGCATCTTGACCGCTACTGCGGCAAAACGTCCCGGTGGTTACCTATCTTACCTGCAGCCTTGCCAAGACAAAGCAGGCCACCGGGATTAGAATGTCCCGCATTCTCTTTTGGTGACAGCGATATGACTGATCAGCGCAAAGGCAGCGATGCCGAACCCACCACTCACTTCGGCTTCAAAAACGTTCCGGAAAGCCAGAAAGCGGAAAAAGTCGCTGAAGTTTTCCACTCGGTAGCCGCCAAGTACGACTTGATGAACGACCTCCTGTCGGGCGGCATGCACCGTCTGTGGAAGCGTTTCGCGATCGAGCTGTCGGGTGTTCGCACCGGTAACCGCGTGCTGGACATCGCTGGCGGCACGGGCGATCTGACCAAGAAGTTCTCGCACCTCGTTGGCCCGACCGGCCAGGTCGTGTTGGCCGACATCAACGAATCCATGCTCAAGGTCGGTCGTGACCGCCTGCTGGATCTGGGTGTGGCCGGCAACGTCGAATTCGTTCAGGCCGATGCTGAAAAGCTGCCGTTCCCGGACAACCATTTCGACTGCGTGACCATCGCTTTCGGCCTGCGCAACGTTACCCATAAAGAAGACGCCCTGCGTTCGATGCTGCGCGTGCTGAAACCGGGCGGCCGCTTGCTGGTGCTGGAGTTCTCCAAGCCAACCAACGCGCTGATGTCCAAAGCCTACGACGCCTACTCGTTCGCCTTCATGCCGCTGATGGGCAAGCTGATCACCAACGACTCGGAAAGCTATCGCTACCTGGCCGAATCGATCCGCATGCACCCGAATCAGGAAACCCTGAAGTCGATGATGGTCGAGGCCGGTTTCGACCGCGTGACCTACCACAACATGACCGCAGGCATCGTCGCCCTGCACCGCGGCATCAAACCCTGATGTTGCTGGCCGGCCTGCTCGCCAGCGTTGAACTCGGTCTGAACCGGGTGCTGCGTCTCGACAGCACGGCGTTGCCGCGGCTGGCGCATTTGAGTGGCAAGGTGATTGCCGTCGACTGCCGCAGCCCGGCGCTGCAAGTGTTCATCTTGCCCAGCGACGAAGGCTTGATGCTGGCTTCCCACTGGGAAACCGGCGCCGACTGCACCTTGCGCGCACCGGCCTCCAGCCTGTTGAAACTGGCCATGAGCAAGGACAAGACTTCGGTCTTGCATGCTCCTGAAGTCGAACTCGACGGCGACAGCGGCGTGCTGCTGGAACTGGCGGCGATCCTTCAGGACCTTGAGCTGGACTGGGAGTACGAACTCTCGCGCTGGCTGGGGCCGGTCGCCACGCCACTGCTCGGCGGTCATCTGCGCAGTCGCGCACGCTGGTATCAGCAAGGGTTCGCCAGCCTGAACCAGAACCTTGGCGAGTACCTGGCCGAAGAATCGCGCGCCCTCGTCGGTCAGCGCGAAGCCGAAGCCCGTTTCAGTGAACTGGACCAGATCAAACTCGATCTGGAACGTCTCGAGGCGCGTTTCGAGCGCCTTTCCCGATCCCTCGACCCAAGCGATAACGCATGAAGCTGCTTGCCGTCCGCCGTTTGTTGCGCATCCAGCGCGTTGTGATTCGCTACCGCCTCGATGACCTTTTGTTCGCCCTGCCACTGCCATGGTTTCTGCTGGCGCTGCGCTACGCCTTGCCGTGGCGCTGGTTCCCGCGCAAGACGCTGGACCTGAGCCGTGGCGCGCGATTGCGCCTGGCGTTGCAGGACCTGGGACCGATTTTCATCAAGTTCGGGCAAATCCTGTCCACCCGCCGCGACTTGCTGCCGGAAGACATCGCCGATGAGCTGATGAAGCTGCAGGACCGCGTGCCGCCGTTCGACTCGCAAGTGTCGGTCAATCTGATCGAAGAACAGCTCGGCAAAAAGATCAGCGAAGTCTTCAGCCGCTTCGACGTCGAACCGCTGGCTTCGGCCTCGGTGGCGCAAGTGCATGCCGCGCAGCTGAAAACCGGCGAAGAAGTAGTGGTCAAGGTCATCCGCCCAGGCCTCAAGCCGATCATCGCGCAGGACCTGGCGTGGCTGTTCATCCTCGCCCGCGCCGCCGAAAAGCTCTCGGCCGACGCGCGCCTGCTGCACCCGGTGGACGTGGTCCAGGACTACGAAAAAACCATCTACGACGAACTCGACCTGCTGCGCGAGGCGGCCAACGCCAGCCAGTTGCGGCGTAACTTCGACGGCTCGCCGCTGCTCTACGTGCCGCAAGTCTATTGGGACTGGTGCCGGCCGAAAGTGCTGGTGATGGAGCGCATCTACGGCATTCAGGTCACCGACCTGACAACCCTGGCCGACCAGCGCACCGACATGAAAATGCTCGCTGAGCGCGGCGTCGAGATCTTCTTCACCCAAGTGTTCCGCGACAGCTTCTTCCACGCGGACATGCACCCCGGCAACATCTTCGTCAGCACCGTGAACCCGTGGAGTCCGCAGTACATTGCGATCGACTGTGGCATCGTCGGCAGCCTGACTCCGGAAGACCAGGACTACCTGGCGCGCAACCTGTTCGCGTTCTTCAAGCGTGATTACCGTCGTGTCGCGCAGCTGCACATTGACTCAGGCTGGGTGCCGGCGGAAACCAAACTCAACGAATTCGAGGCGGCGATCCGCACCGTGTGCGAGCCGATTTTCGAAAAACCGTTAAAGGATATTTCCTTCGGTCAGGTGCTGATGCGCCTGTTCCAGACCGCCCGACGCTTCAACATGGAAGTGCAGCCGCAGCTCGTTTTGCTGCAAAAAACCCTGCTGAACATTGAAGGCCTGGGCCGTCAGTTGTACCCGGACCTCGATTTGTGGAACACCGCCCAGCCGTTCCTCGAACGCTGGATGCGCGAGCGCGTCAGTCCCAAAGCCTTGATCGGCAACGTGCAGAGCCAGTTCGAACAGCTACCGCACCTGGCCAACATGGCCCGCGACCTGCTCGAGCGCATGTCCCAGCCCCACGCCTACGACCCGCCGCCACCGTGGCACCGCCGCAAGGATGATTGGCTTCTGCGACTGCTCGGCTGTGCGCACCTGGCCGGCGGCACCATACTCGCTGCCGGTGGGCCGCTGAACGAACTGGGTCATTGGCCGGCCGGGATCATGGTGGCCGTCGGCTTGTATCTGGTCGTTCGCCGATAGCCAGAGCACCCGCACGCTGGCACACTGTTTCAACGCCTGCCCGACTAATGAAGTGTCGGGCCGCTGTCGGAGTCGAAGATGAAAAACTGGCTGGACGAGATCAAGTGGGACGCAGATGGCCTGGTGCCGGCGATTGCCCAGGATCACAAGACCGGGCGCGTCCTGATGATGGCCTGGATGAACCGTGAAGCGCTGGAACTGACCGCTGCCGAGAACCGCGCCATTTACTGGTCACGCTCCCGTGGCAAGCTGTGGCGCAAGGGCGAAGAGTCCGGCCACGTGCAAAACCTGCATGAGATGCGCCTGGACTGTGACGCCGACGTGATCATCCTGATGGTCGAGCAGATCGGTGACATCGCTTGCCATACTGGCCGTCAGAGCTGCTTCTATCGCGTCTTCGAGAACGGCGACTGGAAAACCGTCGACCCGGTGCTCAAAGACCCGCACGCCATCTATTCCGCAGGACACACACATGAGTGACACTCTGACCCGTCTGGCCGAAGTGCTGGAAGAGCGCAAAGGCGCCGCCGCCGACAGCTCGTATGTCGCCAGCCTGTACCACAAGGGCTTGAACAAGATTCTGGAAAAAGTCGGCGAAGAGTCGGTCGAAACCATCATTGCCGCCAAGGATGCCGCTATCAGCGGTGACTGCAGCGATGTGATCTACGAAACCGCCGATTTGTGGTTCCACAGCATGGTCATGCTCGCCCAACTGGGGCAGCATCCACAAGCTGTACTCGATGAACTGGACCGTCGTTTCGGTCTGTCCGGACACGCCGAGAAAGCCTCGCGCCCGTCCGCCTGAACAACTATTAGAGAGGAGCAGCGACATGGGCATTTTTGACTGGAAACACTGGATCGTCATCCTGGTTGTTGTCGTACTGGTGTTCGGCACCAAGAAACTGAAAAACCTCGGCACTGACGTGGGTGAGTCGATCAAGGGCTTCAAGAAAGCCATGAACGACGACGAAAAACCGGCTGATCCGACCGCGACGCCGTCCCAACCGGTACCACCGGTTCAGCCGCAGAACTCGGTGAACCAGCCGCACACCATCGACGTGCAGGCGCAAAAAGTCGAAGAGCCGATCCGCAAAGACGTGTGAGCACTGACTAATGTTTGGTATCAGCTTCTCTGAACTGCTGCTCGTCGGCCTCGTTGCCCTGCTGGTGCTGGGCCCCGAGCGTCTGCCGGGTGCTGCGCGCACCGCCGGCCTGTGGGTCGGCCGTCTGAAGCGCAGCTTCAACGCGATCAAACAGGAAGTTGAACGTGAAATCGGTGCCGACGAGATTCGTCGGCAGCTGCACAACGAGCACATTCTGTCGCTTGAGCAGGAGGCGCGGAAGATTTTCACGCCGACTCAGCAAGAGGCCACGCCGGTTCAGCCGGTTGAACCTGTGGCGGAGCAGACGATTCAGGCTCCGACTGCAGAAGCTACACCTGCCGCTGCACCGACGGAAACGGTGAAAGCTGTTGAACCTGCGCCGGTTGTCGCGTCCGTAGATCCTGTTGCTCCTGCCGCCGCGCCGACAACGCCGGCTCCTCACGACACCACTTTGCCGCCGCGAGCCCCATGAGCGATCTCCCAGAAAACGACCAGCACATGCCGCTGGTTTCGCACCTCACCGAGTTGCGTACCCGCCTGCTGCGTTGCGTAGCTGCAATCTTCATCATCTTTGCCGGGTTGTTTGCCTTCACCCAGCAGATCTACACCTTCGTCTCCACGCCGCTGCGTCAGTACCTGCCCGCCGGCGCGACGATGATCGCCACCGACGTGTCGTCGCCGTTCCTGACGCCGCTTAAGCTGACGATGATGGTCTCGCTGTTCCTGGCGATCCCGGTGATCCTGCATCAGATCTGGGGCTTTATCGCGCCGGGCCTGTACAAGCATGAAAAACGCATCGCCGTACCCTTGCTGGTATCGAGCATCATGCTGTTCTATACCGGCATGGCGTTCGCCTATTACCTGGTGTTCCCGCTGATCTTCAAATTCTTCGCCTCCGCCACCCCGGCCGGCGTGGAAATGATGACCGACATCAGCAGCTACCTCGATTTCGTCATGACGCTGTTCTTCGCCTTCGGCGTAGCGTTCGAGATTCCAGTGGCCGTGGTGCTGCTGGTGTGGATCGGCGTGGTCAACGTCGCTTACCTGAAGAAAATCCGCCCGTACGTGGTCATCGGCTGCTTCGTGGTCGGCATGGTCCTGACGCCACCGGACATCTTCTCGCAGACACTGTTGGCCGTACCGATGTGGCTGCTGTTTGAAATCGGCATCCTGTTCGGCAGCCTGATCACCAAGCGCGGCGAGCACCCGGACGACCAGCCGGCCGACGATCACAACGACCAGCCGCCAGCGACTCAACCGTGAACCTGCTGCTGCTCGAAGAGGCCGATTTCATTGCGGCCGACCGGGCGATCCTGCGTGATCGCCGGTTGACGCACATGCAGGAAGTCCATCGCTCCGTTGTCGGTGACAGCCTGCGCGTCGGCCGTATCGGCGGGCTGATGGGCTCGGCCGAACTGCTGCGCCTTGACGCCGATGAAGCCGAATTGCGCGTCACCCTCGACCAGCCACCACCGGCCAAGCTGCCGTTGACCCTGGTGCTGGCCCTGCCAAGGCCCAAAATGCTTCGCAGGGTGTTTCAGACCGTGGCGGCCATGGGTGTGCCACGAATCATTCTGGTGAACAGCTATCGCGTCGAGAAGAGCTTCTGGCAAACCCCGTTCCTGGAGCCCGAGGCGATTCGCGAGCAGTTGATTCTCGGCCTCGAACAGGCCCGGGACAGTGTGCTGCCGGAAATCGTCATCGAGAAGCGCTTCAAGCCTTTCGTCGAGGATCGTCTACCAGCGATCACTGAAGGCACCCTCGGCCTCGTCGGCCACCCCGGCAACTACCCGCCCTGCCCTCGCGGCCTGGACGAACCGGTGACCCTGGCCATCGGCCCCGAAGGCGGCTGGATTCCTTACGAAATCGACCTGCTGGGCAAGGCAGGCCTGCAACCGGTGCAGCTCGGCGACCGCATCCTGCGGGTCGAAACCGCCGTGACCGCCCTCCTCTCACGCTTGTTCTGAAAGACCGACGGACGCGCTTCAGTTCGAGCGCGCCGGGCCGATGCAGTGTGTAACAACAATAAACTGCAGTTGAACCCGACCGGCTTTCGCCTGTTCCCGATGGAGTACTTCACATGTCTCGATGGTTAACCCAGAGTCTGGGAAACGTGAGCGTAAGTCTAAAGCTCGGAATGGGGTTCGGTCTGGTATTGCTGCTGACCCTGCTGATTGCTACCACTGGCTGGATGGGGCTGAGCACCTTGATCGACCGCGGCGAAAAGTCTGCGGCAATATCGCAGTTGAGTGAATTGAGTAAAGACCTGCGTGTCGCCCGCTTGAGTTTTGAACTGCAGAAGGGCCTTGAAGGCTCCACTGAAATCGCTCGTCTACGGGACCAGCTTGAACAGAAAGGGCAAGAACTTCGCCAACTTCTGCAAGACCCGAAAGACCGGACCATGGTCGATGAAGAGACAGTCTTGCTACGCGACTACAAAAGCGACCTCAACAACCTGACCGTGGCGATACAGAATCGCGAAACCAGCCGCAGCAACCTTGGCACCAATGCAGACCGCGCCGTTTCACTGATTGGCGAGCTTGAAAAAACGCTATTGCAGAGCGAAAACATCGCGCAGTACAACAGCGTTGTCGAACTGAACAAACTCATCCAGCAAGCACGCTTCCAGGTTCGTGGCTACACCTACAGCGGCAAGACCGACGCGGAACAGCCAGCCCTGGATGCCATCGATCAGGCCCTGAGCAGTATTGCCAGCTTGTCGGGCAAACTGCCTGAGCAATATGGCGCCAACCTGCAACAGGCTGGCGAAGCGCTGAAAGCCTACCGTAGCGCCGTCGGCCAATACCACGACGCGCTGATCAGCAGTACGCAAGCCTTCAAACAGATGGGTGAAAAGGTCATGCGTGTGTTCGAATTGAATACACAAATGAACGCAATACAAACCATCAAACGCGACAACGAAGCCCGGCAGGCCAAGACCATGCTGAGCATCGCCGCTGCTCTGGCGATGCTGCTCGGGGTTCTCGCCGCCTGGAGCATTACCCGGCAGATCGTCATCCCGCTGCAGCAAACCCTGCAAGTGGTCGAACGCGTGGCATCCGGCGATCTCAGCCAGGACCTCGACGCCCAGCGCCGCGACGAACTCGGCCAGCTGCAACGCGCCATACACCGCATGACCGTCAGCCTGCGGGAACTGATCGGAGGCATCAGTCAAGGAGTGACGCAGATAGCCAGCGCCTCCGCGCAGCTGTCAGCCGTCACTGAACAGACCAGTGCCGGGGTCGACAGCCAGAAGGTCGAGACCGACCAGGTAGCGACCGCCATGAACGAAATGACCGCCACCGTTCAGGAAGTCGCGCGTAACGCCGAAGAAGCCTCCGAAGCCGCCGTCGCCGCCGACCAGCAGGCCCGCGAAGGTGACAAAGTGGTCGGCGAAGCCATTGCCCAGATCGAACGTCTGGCCAAAGAAGTCGGCAACTCCACCGAGGCCATGAGTCATCTCAAACGCGAAAGCGACAAAATCGGCAGCGTGCTCGACGTGATCAAATCCGTGGCCCAGCAAACCAACCTGCTGGCCCTCAACGCCGCCATCGAGGCCGCGCGTGCCGGTGAGGCCGGGCGTGGTTTTGCGGTAGTTGCCGATGAAGTCCGCAGCCTGGCCCAGCGCACCCAGAAATCTACTGAAGAAATCGAAGAGCTGATCGGCGGCCTGCAAAGCGGTACCCAGCAAGTCGCCACGATCATGGACAACAGCCGCACCCTGACCGAAAGCAGCGTCGAGTTGACCCGCCGCGCCGGGGGTTCGTTGACCAACATCACCCGTACCGTCTCAGCGATTCAGGCGATGAACCAACAAATCGCCGCTGCAGCCGAGCAGCAAAGTGCCGTGGCCGAAGAGATCAACCGCAGCGTGCTTAACGTGCGCGATGTGTCCGAGCAGACCTCGGCAGCCACTAAAGAAACCGCGGCCTCCAGCGTCGAGCTGGCGCGACTGGGGACGCATCTGCAGACGCTGGTGGGACGGTTCAAAGTCTAAGAAGCATCGCCTACCCCTGTGGCGAGGGAGCTTGCTCCCGTTCGGCGGCGCAGCCGTCGTAAATCAGGCTGTCGGATTCATCTGAGAACATTTGGGGCCGCTTCGCGGCCCAGCGGGAGCAAGCTCCCTCGCCACAGGGATTTCAGCGTTAGAGAACCTGGCGCAAGAAGGCCTGAGCCCGCGGATCCTTCGGCGCATCGAAGAATTCGGCCGGTGAAGCGTCTTCCAGCAATTTGCCGTGATCGAAGAACAGCACCCGATCCGCCACTTCCCGGGCGAAGCCCATTTCGTGGGTGACGCAAACCATGGTCATGCCTTCCACCGCCAGGGTTTTCATCACGTCCAGCACTTCGCCAACCATTTCCGGGTCGAGCGCCGAGGTCGGCTCATCGAACAGCATGACCTTCGGTTCCATCGCCAGTGCCCGGGCGATGGCCACACGCTGTTGCTGACCGCCGGACAGGCGCGACGGAAACTCGTTGGCCTTCTGCGCAATACCGACCTTTTCCAGCAACGCCAAGGCCTTGGCCTCGCGCTCCTTCTTGCCGCGCTTACGCACGACTTTCTGGGCCAGGCAGAGGTTTTCCAGCACGGTCATGTGCGGGAACAGATTGAAATGCTGGAACACCATGCCGACTTCGCGGCGATAGGCATTCACATCGGTTTTCGGGTCGGCCAGTTGCAAGCCGTCGATGCTCACCGAGCCAGAATCAAACGCTTCCAGACCATTGAGGCAGCGCAGGAAGGTCGACTTACCTGAACCGGACGGGCCGATCACCACCAGCACTTCGCCCTTGGCCACGTGCGTCGAAACGTTATCCACCGCGCGAACCACGTGGCCGCGGGTGTCGAAAACTTTTACCAGATCGCGGACTTCAATCACTTTGCGCGAGCCTCCGCTCAAGCCGGCTGGCGATTTTCGACAGCGGCAGGTTGATCAACAGGTACAGACCGGCCACGCAGAACAGGATTTCGAACGGCGAGAACGAGGTGGTGATGACTTCACGACCGCTTTTGAGCAGCTCGGTAATGGCGATCACCGACACCAGCGAGGTGTCCTTGACCAGACTGATGAACTGACCGGCCAGCGGTGGCAGCACTCGCTTGAGCGCTTGCGGCAACACCACGTGGCGCATCGACTGGCCAGCGCTCAGGCCCAGGGAGCGAGCGGCTTCGTTCTGGCCACGGGCGATGGATTGAACGCCGGAACGGATGATTTCCGCCACATAAGCGCCAGTGAACAGCGACAGCGCGGCGATCCCGGCGAACTCCCGGGAGAGGTTCATCACGGTGCCAATGAAGAAGTAGAAAATGAAGATCTGCACCAGCAGCGGCGTACCGCGCACCAGTTCGACGTAGATCGTCGAGAGATCGCGCAGGGTCGGGTTGTTCGACAGTCGGCACAGCCCCGTGGCCAGGCCGATCAGCAGACCGAGCACACCTGAAACCACGGACAACCATAAGGTGGTCCAGAGCCCCCACATCAGCGGTCCGGCGGCCCAATGGCGGGTCACGCCAATCACGTCGCCTTCAGCCACGTCATCACCTTGGGCGACTTGCAGGCTGTTGTTGTCGACGGTCAGGTGCTGCTCGACACCGGCATCACTGCGCAGGGTGACTTCAGCCTGGTCGCCCTTGCGCACCAGTTCGCTGACGGTGGAGATATCGGCGGCACGCTGGGACTCTTCGGCGTGATAGGCGAAGTATTGCGGCACACGGTTCCAGCGCCATTCGTAGGACATCAGCGAGGTGGCGTAATACAACGCGCCAGCCAGGCCGATCAGCACCAGCACGGTTAACACGTGCCACGGCCATAGGGCTTTTTTCTGTTTCATTGCAGGTTCCGGATTTGTGTTGCCTTGGAGGCACCCATCGCGAACAGGCTCACTCCTACATTGGAATGCGCTCCCCTGTAGGAGTGAGCCTGCTCGCGATTGAGGCGACGCGGTCAGTCTGACCGGCGCTTATTCCATGTCCTTGAGCCAAGCGGTGTCTTTGAACCACTTGTCATGGATGCGATCGTAGGTGCCGTCTTCGTGGATCTGGCGCAGGAAGTTGTTGATGAAGTTGATGCTGTCGTAGTCACCCTTCTTCAGACCGAAGGCCAGCGGTTCGTAGGTGAACGGCTTGTCGAGGAACACCAGTTTGCCGGCACCGACCTTGTTCACGGCCACGACGTTGTAAGGCGCGTCGTAGATGAAGGCGTCGGCCTTGCCGTTGACCACGTCGAGCACGGCTTCCTGCTCGTTGTCGTAGCCGTGGTACTTGGCTTTGGAGATAAGCTTTTTAGCGACCATCTCGCCGGTGGTGCCGAGCTTGGAAGTGATGCGGTAGTCGGCGGTGTTCAGGTCTTTATAGGACTTGATGGTGCCTTCCAGCTCCTTGCGGATCAGCAGGGTCTGGCCCACCACGATGAACGGTTCGCTGAAGTTCAGGCGCAGGTTGCGTTCCTGGGTCAGGGTCATGCCGCTGCCGATCATGTCGAACTTGTCGGTGAGCAGGGCTGGGATGATGCCGTCGTAGCCGGTGGAAACCATCTCCAGCTTGACGCCCATGGCCTTGGTCATGGCTTTGAGGAGGTCGACTTCGAAACCGATGATCTCGCCGCGCTTGTTGGTCATTTCGAACGGCATGTAGGTCGGGTCCATGCCGACTTTCAGCGTGCCGCGCTTGACCGCCTCATCGATGGCGCCGGCGTGCGCCGCGTTGACTGCAACCAATGCCGTGACGCCGACCAGCAGCATCGAGAGATACTTCTTCATCATCAAGTCCCCAAAACCATCGCGTTGTGAGGCGCGCAAACTGCGGATTTTCCTTGGAAAACCGGCAGATACGAACAAAAAGTTGTCCGGGCGCACCAATTCGGGGACGGATGCTAACGCACTCGTTCGTTTGCACAAGGGTTTGGTTGGGATTTGTTGTGAATTCAAGAGCCACCCCTCACCCCAACCCTCTCCCCAAGGGGGAGAGGGGAAAGGGAGCCGATCGGGGACGTTACAAAACCTGAGTTCGACCCGATAGTTCAGGTCGATGTAGCTCTAAAGAACACCTCTGTCAGTCCCCTCTACCCTCTGGGGCGGTCCGACGTTTCGGGAGGGCTAGGGTGAGGGGTGGATCTGAAGGTTGATCCCAACTCATGCCCCACCACAAACAAAAACCCCGCTAATTTAGCGGGGTTTTTTATCAGGCCAACTGAGGCTGCGCACTCAATGGCTTGAGCGGCAACAGCGGCGCATGGGGATCGGCTTTCACCGATTTACGCCATGCCTCGAGCCACTCGGGGTGACCTTCGTTCCAGATCTGCTCATGCAGACGACCCAGTGCTACCGGGTCACTGAGCAGTTGCACGCGCTCATTGTTGTCCAGGCCCTCAGGCCCGACTTTCAGCGCATGACGCACCCGCTCGATCCGCAGCCATTCGATCGGCTCGGCCTCACGGTGGCGTGAAGTCGCCAGCGAGCACGCCAAGGCGTTCTGCTGTGGATCGACCACGGCCCGGACGAAGCCGTCGTTCAGCGCATGCCAACGGTTTTCGTGGGTGTACTGGTCGGTCGCCAGCAGCGCCTGTGGCGGATTGTATTCCTCAGGGATCAGGAACAGGCTCTCGTCACGGGACTTGAGGCCCAGGCCCACTCGACTGGAGATCACCGACACCGGAATCGACAGCATCAACGAACCGACGATCGGCACCAGCCACCAGAGGAAGCTCGGGTTCAGCCAGATCACCAACAGGGCCCAGAAGAAGCCCAGCAAGGTTTGCGGACCGTGGCGTTTGACCGCTTCGCTCCATGGCGTGGAGTCGTCGTCACGTTGCGGCGAGTTCCAGGTCGCGGCCCAGCCAAGGAACGCGGCGAGCACGAAACGGGTGTGGAAAATCATCCGCACCGGCGCCAGCAGCATGGAGAACAGCATCTCCAGCAGCATCGACAGGGTTACCTTGAACTTGCCACCGAACTCTTTCGCGCCCTTGGCCCAGATCAGGATGATGCTCAACAACTTCGGCAGGAACAGCAGCACGACGGTGGTCGAGAACAGCGCGATCGCCTTGTCCGGGTGCCATTGTGGCCACAACGGATACAGCTGGCGTGGCTCAAGGAAGTACTGCGGCTCCATCAACGTGTTGACCGCCAGCAGCGCCGTCGACAGCACAAGGAAGAAGAACCACAACGGCGCCGACAGGTAAGACATCACGCCCGTCAGGAACACCGCACGGTGTACCGGGTGCATGCCTTTTACCAGGAACAGCCTGAAGTTCATCAGGTTGCCGTGACACCAGCGACGGTCACGCTTGAGTTCGTCCAGCAGGTTCGGCGGCAATTCTTCGTAGCTGCCCGGCAAGTCGTAGGCAATCCACACGCCCCAGCCGGCACGGCGCATCAGCGCAGCTTCAACGAAGTCGTGGGACAGAATTGCACCGGCAAACGCGCCTTTACCGGGCAACGGCGCCAGGGCGCAGTGCTCGATGAACGGCTTCATGCGGATGATCGCGTTGTGGCCCCAGTAGTGGGATTCGCCCAACTGCCAGAAGTGCAGACCGGCGGTGAACAGTGGACCGTACACGCGGGTGGCGAACTGCTGCATGCGTGCATACAACGTGTCCATGCCCGAAGCGCGCGGCGCGGTCTGGATGATCCCGGCGTCCGGGGTGGCTTCCATCAAGCGCACCAGACTGGTCAGGCAATCGCCGCTCATCACGGAGTCCGCGTCGAGCACGACCATGTACTTGTAGTCACCGCCCCAACGACGGCAGAAGTCGTCGAGGTTACCGCTTTTACGCTTGACGCGACGGCGACGGCGACGATAGAAGATCTTGCCGAAGCCCTTGGCTTCACGGCAGACGTCCAGCCAGGCTTGTTGCTCGGCGACGCAGATATCGGCGTCGTTACTGTCGCTGAGGACAAAGAAGTCGAAGCGATCCAGGTTACCCGTGGCCGCAACCGACTCGAAGGTCGCCCGCAAACCGGCAAACACCCGTGGCACGTCTTCGTTGCAGATCGGCATTACCAGTGCGGTGCGAGCGTCCGTAGGGATCGGCTCGTTACCGGCGCTTTTACCGGAAATGCGGTATTTGTCGTGACCGGTGAGCAACTCGAGGAAGCCCATCAGTGCCGTCCAGAAACCCGCCGACACCCAGCAGAACAGAATCCCGAACAAGATCAGGATGCTGGTTTGCAGTGCATACGGCAGCACTTGCGTAGCGGTTTGCGACAGCGGTTGATGCAGCACTTCGTTCAGGTCGACAAACGACCAGCCCTGGTACGGCATGATGCCTTTCATGTACCAGCCGGCGACGATGGTCTGGCCGAGCATCAGCACCAGCAGAATGTAGCGGCGGATCGAACCGACGGTGCGCCAGCGAGCAGCCGGCAGCACACGCTCATCCTTCGGCGGGGCCGGCGGATTGGTGCGACCGGTCAGACGACGCCAGCCACGCACCAGAATGTTGGTGCGCCATGGCTCCGGCACGACTTTGGTCCGACGAATCGGCGGGGTTGCCCGCAGGCAGACCCGGCCGCTGGCGTCGAGCACCAGCATTTCAGCGTCGGCCAGTTCCTCGGCGGTGTTCAGGGTCAGGCGACGACCCACCGAAGCTTGAGCAGCCTCGGTCGGCGCGTCGAACGTCGAGGACGACAGGCGCTCATGCAATTCGCTGAAAGACTTGCAGCCCGCGAGTTCCGCGCGCTGCTCGTCGGTCATCGGTAGATGCGCCAGATACTCGGCAAGAGTCTCTGGCTGTACTTGAGAATTACTCATCGGCAGGCAACTGGTAGCTCCAGGTCTCGGTCAGGACTTCTTCAGTCGGTGCCGATTCCGGTGTGGCTGGGGCCGCTTCGGCAGCAACAGGCTGCTTGGCGTCTTTGTTGTCCTTGTCCTTGGAAACTGCGGCTGGCTTGGCTTCGACCTGTTTGGTTTCAACCTGCTTGGCCTCAGTTTGCTTGGTTTCCTTCGCTTCCTTGGCTTCCTTGTCCAGCTTCTCCTGCTGCCGTGCGGCAATCTTGTCAGCCTTGGCGACGGAAGAGTTGGAGGCTGGAGACGATGCTTTGGCCAGGTCGGCAGTCACGATGTTCTTGACCAGTGCAGCACGCATCTCGGTAGGCTTGCCCGGATCCTTGATTTTCATCCGCAGCGTCAGGCGCCAGCCCTTGGTTTCAGGGTTGTAACGTACGCTGTTCTCGACCAGCTCGGCATTCTCGCCAACGCTGACCTGGCTACGAACGTCCGTATCATCCGGCAATGCCGCAAGGGACGGGCCTTCGAAGTCCACCAGATATGCAACGCTGCCGTCCGGCTGACGGATCAGGTTGGACTGTTTCACGTCACCCGTGGAACGCAGGGTCTGTTGAACCCAGGCGCTGTCCGGTGCGTGAAGCGCGGCTTCGTCGATGGTCCAGTGCAAGCGGTAAGCGACGTCCAGCGGCTGGCCAGGCTCGGGCAGCTTTTCCGGACTCCAGAACGCAACGATATTGTCGTTGGTTTCGTCGGCAGTCGGAATCTCTACCAGATCGACGGAGCCTTTGCCCCAATCGCCTTTTGGTTCGATCCAGGCACTTGGGCGCTTGTCGTAGCGGTCGTCGAGGTCTTCGTAGTGGCTGAAGTCGCGGCCACGTTGCAGCAGGCCGAAACCGCGCGGGTTCTCGATCGAGAAGTTGCTCACCGCCAGGTGTTTCGGATTGTTCAGTGGGCGCCAGATCCACTCGCCATTGCCGGCATGGATCGACAGACCGCTGGAATCGTGCAGTTCACGACGGTAGTTCAGCACTTTCGACGGCTGATTGGCGCCGAACAGGAACATGCTGGTCAGCGGCGCAACGCCAAGCTTGGTGACCTTGTCACGCAGGAACATCTTGGCCTTGACGTCGACAATGGTGTCGCTGCCCGGACGCAGGGTCAGGCGATAGGCACCGGTAGCGCGTGGCGAATCCAGCAGGGCGAAGATCACCAGTTGCTTGTCACCCGGTTTCGGCTGTTCAATCCAGAACTCGGTGAAACGCGGGAATTCTTCGCCGGACGGCAACGCGGTATCGATGGCCATGCCGCGAGCGGACAAGCCATAGGTGTGCCCCTTGCCGACAACGCGGAAGTAACTCGCGCCGAGCATGGTCATGATTTCGTCTTGCTTGTCAGCCTTGTTGATCGGGTACAGCACACGGAAACCGGCATAACCCAGTTGTTCGGTGGCTTTAGGATCAAACTTCACGTCGCCGAAATCGAAACGACTTGGGTCGTATTTGATCTCTTCGACGGTGTTAGCTGTGATTTCGTTGATTTTCACCGGTGTATCGAAATGCATACCCTGGTGATAGAACGACAGCTTGAACGGGGTTTTCTGATCGGCCCACTCGGCTTTTTCGGTCAGGAAGCGAATTTTTTGATAGTCCGCGAATTTCATCTCGCGGAACTCGTTCGGCAGGTTACTGCGCGGAGCTTCGTACTTCTGCCCCGCCAGCTCTTTTGCCTTGACCGATACATCATCCAGATTGAATGCCCAAAGCTGACCGGCGCTGAGCAGGCAGAGCAGTGCAGAGCCCGCTACCAGAGCGCTTCGTAACCGTTTGGCAGACAATTTTGGTGCATTACAGGGACTAACAATCACGAGCAACCCTCGCCGAAAACAGATCAAAAAACCAACGGCCAGTTAAAGTGCCTGTGGGGTGCGCGGCATGAAAAAACCGACCCTACCGACCACTCTTGCCAAGTTGGCGAGCATTGTTCCGACTCCTATGGGGCTAAATGATTCCCCAAGAGGTTCAGGACAAGTCTCTACCTAAGTCAAAATGGACCAACGAACGCTGATCCCCGTAGCGCGCGATTATCTAGTAGGCCGCGTTACAACGCATCAGGGGTAACAAAGTATTTATCGCGAAAAACGCCTGTTTTCAGTCGAAATGCCCTTAAAAACATGTTTCAAGCGCTTTCAGGTCTGTAACAGGAAGGTTACCGGGCCGTCGTTGACCAGGTGCACCTGCATATCCGCGCCGAATCTACCTGATGCCACAGTGCCATGCACCTGTTTCGCTTTGCCTAATAGATAGTCGAAAAGTTCCTCGCCCAGGGCCGGAGGGGCCGCGGTCGAAAAACTCGGGCGCAACCCGCTCTTGGTATCGGCGGCCAGGGTGAACTGTGAGACCAGCAGCAACCCACCGCCTACATCCGCCAGGGACAGATTCATCTTGCCCTCGGCGTCACTGAACACACGATAGTTAAGCAGCTTCTGCAGAAGTTTGTCGGCGCTGGCCCGAGTATCCTCGGGCTCGACCGCCACCAGCACCAGCAAACCCTGATCAACGGCGCCAACCACCTCCCCCGCTACCTCGACTCGCGCGCCACGTACGCGTTGCAGCAGGCCCTTCATGCTTCTTCAGGGGCCAGGTCGAGCAAACGACGGGCCATCAGATTAGCGGCGCGAACCAGTGCGTCGGTAATGCCAGGTTCGGACGCGGCATGGCCGGCGTCACGGATCACCTGCAATTCACTGTTCGGCCAGTTCTGATGCAGTTCCCAGGCGTTATCCAGCGGGCAGATCACGTCGTAGCGACCGTGGACGATCACGCCAGGCAAATGGGCGATCTTGCCCATGTCGCGGATCAGCTGGTTGGGCTCCAGGAACGCATTGTTGGTGAAGTAGTGACATTCGATGCGGGCGATGGACAACGCACGCTGTGGCTCGGAGAAACGATCCACCACCATCGGGTTCGGGCGCAGGGTGGCGGTCCGGCCTTCCCAGGTCGACCAGGCCTTGGCCGCGTGCATCTGGGCAATCTGATCGTTGCCGACCAGGCGCTTGTGGAAAGCCGAGAGCAAGTCTTCGCGCTCGTCCAGCGGGATCGGCGCGATGTAGTCCTGCCAGTAATCGGGGAACAGACGACTGGCGCCACACTGGTAGAACCACTCGATTTCCTGCGGACGGCAAAGAAAAATCCCGCGCAGAATCAGACCGTGCACACGCTCCGGGTGGGTTTGCGCGTAGGCCAGTGCCAGGGTCGAGCCCCACGAACCGCCGAACAGCACCCATTTATCGATGCCAAGGTGCTGGCGAATTCGCTCAAGGTCGGCGACCAGATCCCAAGTGGTGTTGTTTTCCAGGCTGGCGTGAGGCGTGGAACGACCGCAACCGCGCTGGTCGAAGGTCACAATGCGATACAGGTTCGGGTCGAAATACCGACGGCTCTGGGCATCACACCCTGCGCCGGGGCCGCCGTGGATGAATACAACCGGCAAACCTTCCGGCGAACCGCTTTCGTCGACATACAGCGTGTGGGTTTCATCGACGGCCAGATCGTGCCGGGCGTGGGGTTTGATCTGCGGGTACAAAGTCTGCATTGCGCGCTCCGTAAGGGGTCGAGGTCATCCCTGGGGGGACTTCTATTATTCTGCCGTCCGGCATCATAAACCCGAATTACGCCAATGAGCATGCCTTGCAGAGCCAGAGTTTTTCAGCCCGTTTTTTCAGACAAATAGCCGAGCAGCGTTTCATAGAGTGTGTCGACCTCGGCGACCTGCCCCCGAGCCCGCAAACAGCCGTGAACCAACCCCTCCCCGTAATAGAGCGTCGCGGCCACGCCTGCGGCGTTCAGTCGCTCGCTGTAGAGCATGCCGTCATCGCGCAGCGGATCGAATTGCGCCACGGCGATCAAGGTCGGCGGCAACCTGCTGAAATCCTCGGCGAGCAACGGCATTGCATAGGCACTTGGCTGTCCAGTACCGCGCAAGTACAGGGCGTGATAACAATCCACGTCGCTGCTGCTGAGCAAGGGAGCATCGACGCATTCGCTGCGCGACGGCAATCGGTGATCACCGCCCAGCCCCGGATAAATCAGCACCTGAGCGGCCGGCAATGGCTCGCCCGCATCGCGCAATGCCAGGCACAACGCCGCCGCAAGGTTGCCACCGGCGCTGTCCCCGGCCACCAGCGTTCGCTCAGGATCGAGCCGGAATGGCCCGGTCCGTAGCGCGCGCCAGACACCCAGACAATCCTCGAACGCCGCCGGAAACGGATGTTCCGGCGCCAACCGATAATCGACGGCGATCACCAGCACACCGAGCGTCGACGCCAGTTCGGCGCAGATGAAGTCGTGGGAGTCCAGATCCCCCACCACCCAACCGCCGCCATGCAGATACACGATGCACGGGCAACCGCTGGTCGGTGGCGAAACCGGTGGTTGATAAGACCGCACCGGCACGCCGGCCAATTCAAAGTCGACCACATACAGCCCGGCGGGACGCGACGGAGTGAACGCCCGGCACATGTCGCTGTAGGCCTGGCGCAAACCACCGAGGCTGCTGTCGGTGCTGTTGAAGCTGACGGTCTTCTCGACGAAAGCCGTCATCTGCTCGGATAACGGATAGGCGTTCATCAAAGTTTCAAACGGGTCTGAACGGTCGCCACGCCATCCTTGCCATCAAAACTGGTGACACCGGCGAGCCAGCGTTGCAGATCCTCGGGATGGTCGCGCAGCCATTGTTTGGCAACGTCCTGCGGCGTCTTGCGCTCCATGATCGGCACCATCAACTGGCTTTCCTGGGTGGCGGTGAAGGTCAGGTTTTCCAGCAGGCGATTCACGTTCGGGCAGCGCTGGGCGTAGTCCGGGGCGGTCACGATGGAAACGGTGGCGGCGCCTTCGTTCGGGCCGTAAACGTCTTCGCTGCCGGTCAGGTAGGCGATCTTCATGTTGATGTTCATCGGGTGCGGGGTCCAGCCGACGAACACCACGAATTCCTTGCGATTCACTGCCCGCTGAACGGCGGCAAGCATGCCGGCTTCGCCCGACTCGATCAGTTTGAAATCCTTCAAGCCAAATTGATTGGTCTCGATCATGGTTTTGATGGTGGTGTTGGCGCCGCTGCCCGGCTCGATGCCGTAGATCTTGCCGCCGAGTTGATCCTTGAATTTGGCGATATCGGCGAAGGTTTTCAGACCCGCTTCGGCGACATACTCAGGTACGGCGAGGGTTGCCTGGGCGTCGGCCAGGCTCGGTTTGTCCATCACCTTCACCTGATTGGCGGCCACAAACGGCGCGATGTTTTTGTCCATCGCCGGTTTCCAGTAACCGAGGAAGATGTCGAGGCGCTTGTCGCGGATGCCGGCGAAGATGATTTGCTGCACGGCGCTGGTTTGCTTGCTTTCGTAGCCGAGGCCGTTGAGTAGCACGTCGGCCATGCCACTGGTGGCGATCACGTCGGTCCAGTTGACCACGCCCATGCGCACGGCCTTGCAGGAAGCGTCGTCACTGGCCAGGACGCTGGTGCTCAGCAGAGCAGTGCCGCAGAGGATTGAGAGACAGCGGGTAAACAGTCTTTTCATTGGGAGGATCTCGTGCGGCAGCGGATTATTGTGGGGCCGGTGTCTTTGTGCACCGTGCCCGGAACATTACGCAGCGTCGAGAGGGTAAAAGCGAACTGTGGCGACCGTGTTTTGCACGGTGGCGACTTGGTAACGAAGTCCTTTACCTGTGGGAGCGAGCTTGCTCGCGATGAGGCCGTAACATTCAACATTGATGTTGCATGTCAGTCCGCCATCGCGAGCAAGCTCGCTCCCACAGGGTTATGCGTTGTAGTGCTTCTCGCCCCAGGCCAGCAGCCCTTGCAGCAATTCCTTGAGCACCACCTGCGTCGGCGCCGCCATGTCCGGGCGATAGCGGAACGGCTCGAACTCTTCCATGTACGTGCACTGGCCCAACTCCAGTTGCACGGCATGGATGTTCTCGGCCGGATTGCCGTAATGCCGGGTGATGTGGCCACCCTTGAAGCGACCGTTCAGCACATGGCTGTAATCGCCGTGGCGCGCGCAGATGGCTTCCAGCTGAGTGGCCAACTGTGGATCGCAACTGGCGCCGTTGAAGGTACCGAGGTTGAAGTCCGGCAGCTTGCCGTCGAACAGGTGCGGGATGATCGAGCGGATCGAGTGCGCATCAAACAGCAGCGCATAGCCGAACTCGGCTTTCAGTCGTGCCAGCTCGTCCTGCAACGTGTTGTGGTACGGCGTCCAGATCTGCTCCAGGTAAGTCGCACGTTCCGCCGCTGACGGCTCATGCCCTTCGCGGAACAACGGAATACCGTCGAACAGCGTCGCCGGGTACAGGCCGGTGGTCGCGCCGACATACAAAGGCTTGTCGTCAGACGGTCGATTCAGGTCGATGACAAAACGCGAGTACTCGGCGGCCAAGGTGCTGGCGCCCAGCTCGGCAGCAAATTCATAGAGCTGCGGGATATGCCAGTCAGTGTCCGGCAGGCTTTTCGCGTCGGGGATCAACCCGGCTTCGACCGTCGGGGTCAGGCGCAGGCCGGCGTGGGGCATGCTGATCAGCAGTGGCACGCGGCCTTGTTTGAAGTTCAGAACCTTATCCACAACTGTTCTCCTAAATGCTCACTTCAACGCCGTGACGCACGACGCGTTTTTCCAGGTCACCGCCCAGCCAGTACGACAGGTCGGCCGGACGATCGATTTGCCAGGCGACGAAATCTGCACACTTGCCGACTTCCAGCGAACCGTGGGTTTCAGCCATGCCCAGCGCCGTGGCGGCATGAATCGTTGCGCCCGCCAGCGCTTCTTCCGGGGTCATGCGGAAACAGGTGCACGCCATGTTCAGCATCAAACGCAACGACAGCCCTGGTGAGGTGCCTGGGTTGAGGTCGGTGGCGATGGCGATTTTCACGCCGTGTTTGCGCAACGCTTCCATCGGCGGCAATTGGGTTTCCCGCAGGAAGTAAAAGGCGCCCGGCAGCAACACTGCGACGGTACCGGACTTGGCCATGGCGATGGCGTCGTCTTCGGTCATGAATTCCAGGTGATCGGCCGACAGTGCGTGGTAACGCGCGGCCAGACTCGAACCATGCAACGACGACAACTGTTCGGCGTGCAGCTTCACCGGCAAGCCGAGTTTCTGCGCGGCGATGAACACCCGCTCGACCTGCGCCGGCGAAAACGCCAGGTATTCGCAGAACGCGTCCACTGCATCCACCAGCCCTTCGGCGGCCAGGGCCGGGAGCATCTCGGCGCAGATGTGATCGATGTAGTCGTCGGCACGGTCCGCGTATTCCGGCGGCAAGGCGTGAGCCGCCAGGCAGGTGCTGCGCACGCTGACCGGCAGTTCGGCGCCGAGACGGCGGATGACCCGCAGGATTTTGCGTTCGCTGGCCAGGTCCAGGCCGTAGCCCGATTTCATTTCGACCGTGGTCACACCATCGCGCATCAGGCTCTTCAGACGCTTGGCGGCGCTGGCGAACAGTTCGTCTTCAGTGGCCGCGCGAGTGGCGCGCACGGTGCTGGCGATGCCACCGCCAGCCGCTGCGATTTCTGCATAGCTGACGCCTTGCAGACGCTGTTCGAATTCACCGCTGCGGTTACCGCCGAACACCGTGTGGGTGTGGCAGTCGATCAGGCCCGGCGTCACCCAGGCCCCGTTAAGATCATTGACTGCCGGGTACTCGCCCGACGGCAGTTCAGCGCGTGGGCCGATCCACTCAATGTGCGCTCCTGACGTCACGATGGCCGCATCCTCGATGATCGAGTAGGCGCCTTGCGCCATGGTTGCGACGTGGCAGTGTTGCCAGAGAGTTTTCATCCGTGGCCTCCGTTAGGTTATCGATGAGAAAAAGAAGGTTCCCGCTCCACCGGTATTGCCTTCCCTGCCGCCGGTTTCACCCACGTCAGGTAAGCCAGCACCAGCAATACAATCCAGACCACGCCGACGATCAGAGCCGCCTGGGTGTCCGGGAAATAGCCCAGCACACCAAAGATGAACAGCATGAAGGCAATCGCCGCCATCGGCGCATAGGGCCAGAACGGCACCGGGAATTTAAGTTGCGCGACCTGCTCGGCAGTCATGGAGCGACGCATGGCCACTTGGGTGAACAGAATCATCAACCAGACCCACACCGTCGCAAAGGTGGCGATAGAGGCGATCAACAGGAACACGTTTTCCGGAATCAGGTAGTTCAGCAGCACGCCCAGTAGCAGCGCTACGCTCATGACCACCACAGTCATCCATGGCACGCCGTTGCGCGACAAGCGGGCGAAGCCTTTAGGCGCATGCCCTTGCTGGGCCAGACCGTACATCATGCGGCCAGCGCCGAAGATGTCACTGTTGATCGCCGACACTGCCGCCGAGATCACCACGATATTGAGAATGGTCGCCGCCGAGCTGATCCCAAGATTGTCGAAAATCTGCACGAATGGGCTGCCTTGGCTGCCGATCTGCTGCCATGGAAAAATCGACATCAGCACGAACATCGTCAGCACGTAGAACAGCAGGATACGCAACGGTACGGCATTGATCGCCCTGGGCAGTACGCGCTGCGGGTCTTTGGCTTCACCGGCGGTCACGCCGATGATTTCAATGCCGCCAAACGCAAACATCACTACCGCGAACGAAGCGATCAAACCGCCCACGCCGTTAGGCATGAAGCCGCCATGGCTCCAGAGATTGCTGATGTCGGTCGCCTGGGCGCCGGGCGCCGTGCTGATGCCGAACAGCATGATGCCGAAGCCACCGAGGATCATCGCGACGATGGCCGCGACCTTGAGCAGCGACAGCCAGAATTCCATTTCACCGAAGACTTTGACGTTGCACAGGTTCAAGCCGCCGACCACCGAAACGATGCCCAGCACCCAGATCCAGCGGGCGACTTCCGGAAACCAGAAGCCCATGTAAATACCAAATGCGGTGACGTCGGCCATGCCGACGATGACCATTTCAAACGCGTAGGTCCAACCGAGGATGAAGCCCGCCATCGGCCCAAGGTAGGTGCTGGCGTAGTGGCCGAAAGAGCCGGCCACCGGGTTGTGCACCGCCATCTCACCGAGGGCGCGCATGACCATGAACACCGCCGCGCCACCAATCAGGTAAGCGAGCAGGACCGCAGGACCGGCCATTTGAATGGCCGAGGCAGAACCGTAAAACAGCCCGGTGCCGATCGCCGACCCCAGCGCCATGAAGCGAATATGTCGGGCAGAGAGCCCGCGTTTCAAACCCTTTTCTGACTGTTGCATTGCTCGTCCTTAATTATTCTTATTCGACGCAAAATCGAATCGAGAGCAGGCTCGCTCCCACAGGGGTATGCATTCCAATGTGGAAGCGAGCCTGCTCGCGAAAAGGCCATTACAGGCTAGGCAACAACTTCGCCGTAACCAGCTCATTCAGGCAACGCGTGGCCAACAACTTGCTGGCCGCATTGATGTCCGGCGCAAAGAAACGGTCCTTCTCATAAAACGGCACGTCAGCCCGCAAAATCGCCCGGACCTTTTCCAGTTTGGCCGAGGTTTTCAGACCTTCACGCAGGTCGAGGCCCTGAGCTGCCGCCAACCATTCCACCGCGAGGACGCCGCGCGTGTTTTCGGCCATTTCCCACAGGCGCTTGCCGGCAGCCGGGGCCATGGAAACGTGGTCTTCCTGGTTCGCGGAAGTCGGCAGGCTGTCCACCGAGTGCGGATGAGACAACGCCTTGTTCTCGCTGGCCAGTGCCGCTGCGGTTACCTGGGCAATCATGAAGCCGGAGTTCACGCCGCCATTGGCCACCAGGAACGGCGGCAGTTGCGACATGTGCTTGTCCATCATCAGCGAGATACGACGTTCGCTCAGGGAACCGATTTCAGCGATGGCCAACGCCATGTTGTCGGCGGCCATGGCGACAGGTTCGGCGTGGAAGTTACCGCCGGAGATCACGTCACCTTCAGCGGCGAACACCAGCGGGTTGTCCGAAACGGCGTTGGCTTCGATGGCGAGCACTTCGGCGGCCTGACGGAACTGGGTCAGGCAGGCGCCCATGACTTGTGGCTGGCAGCGCAGGGAGTACGGGTCCTGCACTTTTTCGCAGTTTTCGTGGGAGTCGGACACTTCACTGCGCTCGCCCAGCAGATCGCGGTAAGCGGCAGCGGCGTCGATCTGGCCTTTCTGGCCGCGAGCAGCATGGATACGTGCGTCGAACGGCGAGCGCGAGCCCAGCACGGCTTCAACGGTCAGGGCGCCCAGCGCCACAGCGCCAGCAAACAGATCTTCACCTTCGAACAGACCACGCAGCGCGTAAGCGGTGGACACCTGAGTACCGTTGAGCAACGCCAGACCTTCTTTCGCGGCCAGGGTCAGCGGGGTCAGACCGGCGACTTTCAGCGCTTCGGTTGCTTCCATCCACTCGCCTTTGTAGCGAGCTTTACCTTCGCCCAGCAGCACCAGCGACATGTGGGCCAAAGGCGCCAGGTCACCGGATGCACCGACCGAACCTTTCAATGGGATGTGCGGGTAAACCTCGGCATTGATCAGGGCGATCAGCGCGTCGATGACCTTGCGACGAATACCGGAGAAGCCACGGCTCAGGCTGTTGACCTTGAGCACCATGACCAAGCGAACCAGTGCGTCGCTGATCGGCTCGCCGACACCGGCGGCGTGGGACAGCACCAGCGAACGCTGCAGGTTTTCGAGGTCTTCGCTGGCGATACGGGTCGACGCCAGCAGGCCGAAACCAGTGTTGATGCCATAGGCGGTGCGGTTCTCGGCGAGGATCTGTTCCACGCAGGCAACGCTGGCTTCAATCTGGTTCGAGGCGCTGTCATCGAGGGTGATTTTGACCGGCTGCTGATAGACATCACGCAGTTGGGCAAGGCTCAGTTGGCCGGGAATAAGGTTTAACGCAGTCATTTCGTGCTCCTTTTGAGAGTTTGTCATTAACTCACCAGACGCTCCGGAGATATCCGTTGTCCGTCGCGTCTCGCCTTCTGGGGAGCCGCGCCTTGGCACGCTGGTGTGGTGGAAATCAGTTCAGGTTCGGTAACGCTTTGTGCAGCAAAATCGGGTCTTTCAAAACGGCGGCGGCACTGGCGATGTCCGGTGCCAGCCAGCGGTCCTGGTCGTAGGCCGGAACTCGCTCGCGCAGCAGACGCCAGGCAGCATCAGTGCCGGTGCCGAAGCGTTGCTCTTTCAAGAATTCAAACGCCTGAGACGCCAGCAGGTACTCGATGGCGAGGATCTGCGTGCAGTTTTCCAGGGCGCGATGCAGCTTCAGCGCGGCGTTGGTGCCCAGGCTCAGGTGGTCTTCCTGCAGACCCGAAGTGACGTAGTTGTCGAGTACCGCCGGTTGCGCCAACTGACGGTTTTCCGCACACAGGGAAGCGGCGACGTACTGGACGATCATCATTCCGGAGTTCACCCCCGGATTGGCCACCAGGAATGCCGGCAAACCGCTGACATGCGGGTTGATCAGGCGGTCCAGGCGACGCTCGGCAATGGAGCCGATTTCCGCCATGGCGATGGCCAGCAAATCAGCAGCGAGCGCGACCGACTGGCCGTGCGGATTGGCCTGGGACATGACGCGGAAGTTGTCCGGCGTGCCCAGCAGCATCGGGTTGTCGGTGACGGAGTTGAGTTCGGTTTCGATCTGCTTTTTCGCGTGCTCAAGCTGATCGCGAGCGGCGCCGTGAACCTGCGGGATCGAGCGGATGCTCAACGCATCCTGCGTACGAATGCCTTTGCTGCTGGCGATCACTTCACTGCCATCGAGCAGCGCCCGCAGGTTGATGCCGACTTGCTGCATACCCGGGTGTGGCTTGAGGGCAATGATCTCGGCATCGAACGCGGCGATCTGGCCGCGCTGGGCTTCGAAGCTCATGGCGCCGATCACGTCAGCCCACTGCAGAAGACGCGTGGCGTCGGCGATTGCCAGGCAACTGAGGCCGGTCATGCACGGCGTGCCGTTGACCAGGCACAGGCCATCTTTGGCGCCCAGCTGAACCGGTTGCAGGCCTTCTTCGGCCAGGGCTTGCTGTGCGGAAACGATCTGCCCGCGATAGCTGACATTGCCGACACCCAGCAGCGCGATGCTGACGTGGGCCATGTGGGTCAGGTAACCCACCGAGCCTTGGGACGGCACTTGCGGGGTGATGCCACGATTGAGCAGCGCCAGAAGCCCTTCGACGACCCGGCGATGAATGCCGGATTTGCCATGGCTGTAGTTGCGAATAGCGGCGCAGATGATTGCGCGGGTCTGTTCGTCGGCCAGTGGCGCGCCAACGCCACAGGCGTGACTGAGCAGGGTGTTGCGCGACAGTTGGCTGAGTTGTTCGTCTTTGAGCGAGACATTGCACAGCGCACCGAGGCCGGTGTTGACGCCATACGCGCGTTCACCGCTGACGACGATGCGCTGGACGATCGCCTGGGCATTTTCGATCCGTGCCCAGACCTGTGGCGACAGCTCAAGCTGTGCGCCATGACGGGCGACGGCGACCACATCTTGCCAACGCAACGGGGCGTCGGCGATAACGATTTTTTCAGCCTGGGACATCTAAAACCTCAACCGTAATATTGATGCAGCTTCACTGACGCTATCGCGAGCAGGCTCACTCCTACAGGGGTACGCATTCCAACTGTAGGAGTGAGCCCGCTCGCGATGAGGTCAGCCCAGCCAACACAAATCTCTTTAAACCACCGCAGCCCGCCGCTGTACGAACCGATCCACATACTCATCCGCCGGCGAATGCAGGATCTCTCTTGGCGTGCCCACCTGAATCAGGCGGCCATCCTTGAGAATCGCAATGCGGTTGCCGATGCGCACGGCCTCATCGAGGTCGTGGGTGATGAAGACGATGGTCTTATGCAGGGTCTTTTGCAGTTCCAGCAACTGGTCCTGCATCTCCGCGCGAATCAGCGGGTCGAGGGCACTGAAGGCTTCGTCCATCAGGATGATGTCGGTGTCTGCCGCCAAGGCGCGAGCCAGGCCCACACGCTGACGCATGCCGCCCGAGAGCTGATGCGGGTACTTGTTTTCGTAGCCCTTGAGGCCCACGGTGTTGATCCAGTGCAGCGCACGCTCGGAGCACATTTGCTTGGTCTCGCCACGCACTTTCAAGCCGTAGGCGACGTTATCCACCACGGTCTTGTGCGGCAGCAGGCCAAAGCTCTGGAACACCATGCTGATCTTGTGCCGGCGAAATTCGCGCAGGGCTTCCATGTCGTATTGCAGGATGTCCACGCCGTCCACCAGGATCGCGCCGCTGGTCGGGTCGATCAGACGATTGAAGTGGCGCACCAGCGTCGACTTGCCGGAACCCGACAGGCCCATGATCACGAAGATCTCGCCGGTGCCGATGCTCAACGACAGGTCGTTCACGCCGACCACACAGCCGGTTTCGGCCAGCACCTGATCTTTGGTTTTGCCCTGGCCAATCATGGCCAGCGCATCCTTGGAACGGTTGCCGAAAATCTTGAAGACGTTTTTGACTTCGATCTTGCTGATGGCTTCGTTGTTCATTTGCTCACCTCATGCCGTGCCCGACCATACGCCTGAGTAATACGGTCGATAACCACTGCCAGAATCACGATCGCCAGACCGGCCTCAAGACCACGCCCGACGTTGAGGGTCTGAATCCCCACCAACACGTCTTCGCCAAGACCACGAGCGCCGATCATCGAGGCGATTACCACCATCGACAGGGCCATCATGGTGGTCTGGTTAATCCCGGCCATGATGCTCGGCAGGGCCAGCGGAAGTTGCACGCCAAACAGTTGCTGCCAACGGTTGGCACCGAAGGCGTTGATCGCCTCCATCACTTCGCCGTCGACCTGGCGAATACCCAGATCAGTCAGGCGGATCAGCGGTGGTGCGGCATAGATCACGGTGGCGAAAATCGCCGGGACCTTGCCCAGGCCGAACAACATCAGCACCGGGATCAGGTACACGAAACTCGGCATGGTCTGCATGATGTCCAGCAGCGGCATCAGGATCGAACGCAGGCGATTGCTGCGTGCCGAAAGAATGCCCAGCGGAATGCCGATCATCACCGAAATGATGGTCGCCACCATCATCAACGCCAGGGTCTGCATCAGCTTGTCCCAGAGGCCGACCGCACCCACCAGGAACAACAAGCCAACGATCACGGCGGTGGTCACGACTTTGCGGGTCGCGTGCCAGGCAACGCCCGCCACGATCGCCAGCATCAGCCACCAGGGCGCCGCACGCAGCAGCCCTTCAAGATTGACGATGGCCCACAACAGGGTGTCGGAGATGCTGCGGAACACATCGCCGTAGTTAGTGACCAGTGAATCGACCCAACTGTTGACCCAGTCGGCGATGGAAAAGGTAAAGCTTTCGGGAAACATAAGAGACTCTCAATCAAGGGGTTGCGATCAAGCGTCCGACTGCCGCTCAGGGCAGCCGGAGAGGCTCAACCTACAAGGCCGCGTCGATTTTCTTGGCTGCGTCGTCGCTCACCCATGCGTGCCAGACTTCAGGATGTTCCTTCAAGAAGATCTTGGCCAGTTTTGGTGACTCGATCCGCTCTTTGGCCATGCGCCCGAGATTCTGGTTGAGCAGGTCGATTGGCAGGTTGACCTTTTCCAGCACAGCCACCAGTTCCGGGGCTTGCTCGTGGAAGGTCTTGGACAGGCCGACCTTGATGGTCACTTGCTTGTTCACTCCTGGTTTCTCATCGAGTTTCACCAGGTCGACCTGGCCCATCAACGGGGTTGGCGACCAGTAGTAGAACAGGATCGGCTCGCCACGCTTGTAGCTCGACAGCACCGCGGCATCCAGCGCCGGGCCGGTGCCCGGACGGAAGTTGGTGTAGGTGCTTTCCAGACCGTAGCTTTTCAGCATTTCGCTGTTGTCGAGTTCACAGGTCCAGCCGGCCGGGCAGTTGTAGAAACGGCCCTTGGATGGCTCTTCGGCGTCCTTGAACACGGCGGAATACTTGCCTAGGTCAGCAATGTTTTTCAGGTCCGGCGCCTTGGCTTCCAGCTTGCGCTTGGCGTCGCCTTCGATCACGTAACGCGGTACGTACCAGCCTTCGACAGCACCCACGACCGGAGCGCCGACACCGACAACCTTGCCGGCCTTCTCGGCCTTGTTCCAGACTTCGCTGCGGCCAACCCACTCTTCGGCGAAGATTTGAATATCGTTGCTGCTCAGGGCGTTTTCCATGGTGATGGAGTTGCCCGGCAGGCTGTCGGTCTTGCAGTCGTAGCCTTTCTCCAACACGACTTGCAGCACGTCGGTCAGCAGCATGGCGCTTTCCCAGTTCAGGCCGGCGAACTTCACCGGTTTGCCCGACTCGCACCAACCAGCCGCCTGAGTGGCGCCGGCGCTGGCCAGCAGGCCCATGGAAAGCAATGTGGTCAGCAGGGTCTTGTTCGATTTCATTGTAGTGACGCTCCTAATCATAAGTTGGCTTACGGCAGTCAAGAGGCATCCAGCCCTGTCCACGTCCAATCAGGCCTGCGCCGCAGCGCGACCGGCCCCGCTTGTTATAGGTGCTGCATCGCTGTCCTGCTCGACTGGCAGAATCAGGTGATCAGGTACGGAGCCGTGCCATTTTTTTGCGCTCACGTAGTACAGGGCTGCGGGAATCACCAGACCGATGATCCAGGAAATATCCACATCACCCAGGGCCGCTACCAGCGGACCGGTATAGAACTTGGTAGAGATGAACGGCAACTGCACCAGCACACCGAACACATAGACGCTGATACCGAGGGCGTTCCAACGGCCGTAGCGACCATTCGGATCGGCCAGCGCCGGTACGTCATAGCGCTCGCGGGTGATGCAGTAGTAGTCCACCAGGTTGATCGCGCTCCATGGCGTAAAGAACGCCAGCAAGAACAGGATGAAGGACTTGAACGCACCGAGGAACGAGTGCTGACCGAGCAACGCCATCAGGGTCGCCGCACCGACGATGACCAGTACGAAGACCAGACGCTGCAAGCGCGAGACCTTCAGTTCACCACGGAAGCCGCTGATGATGGTCGCAATGCACATGAAGCTGCCGTAGGAGTTGAGCGTGGAGATGGTGACCTTGCCGAACGCGATGCTGAAGTACAGCAGCGCAGCGGTGGCACCGGTTCCACCCAGACCCACGATGTAGGCCACTTCATGGCCGGCGAATTGCCCGTTGGCCGAAGCGGCAGCAAACACGCCAAGGACCATCGCCACCTGGGCGCCAATGACCGAACCTGCACCTGCGGCAAAAAAGGTTTTCACCGAGGAAATCTTGCTCGGCAGGTAGCGAGAATAGTCCGCCACATAAGGGCCGAAAGCGATCTGCCAGGACGCCGCGAGCGACACCGCAAGCAGGAAGCTGCTCCAGCTGAAGTGACGGATTTGCAGAAGTGCACCCACGTCAACCTGACTGATCAGACGGCTGAACAGATAAACAAAGGCAATCACGCCAATGACGCTGGCAACACGGCCTATCCAATGGATCACCCTATAACCGAGCACCGTGACCAGCACGATGACACTGGCGAAAATCAGGATACCTACGGTGTCGCTGACGCCAAACAACTGGCCCAGCGCCTGACCGGACAGCACGGTGCCGGTGGCAGTGAAGCCGAGGTACATCAAGCACACCAGCACGATAGGGATGGCCGCGCCATATACGCCGAACTGCACCCGGCTGGAAATCATCTGCGGCAGGCCAAGCTTCGGCCCTTGTGCCGCGTGCAGCGCCATGACGCCACCGCCGAGCAGTTGACCGATCAGCAGACCGATCAACGACCAGAACACGTCACCGCCCAGCACCACGGCCAGAGCCCCGGTGACAATCGCGGTGATTTGCAGGTTGGCACCCATCCACAGGGTGAACTGGCTCAACAGACGACCGTGTCTCTCCGCTTCCGGGATGTAGTCGATCGAACGTTTCTCGATCAACGGTTTACTGCCTGCACGATCACTGTTAACAGCCATGATTCAACCTCTATGGATTGTTATGGGTATTGTTCTTGTTGTTGGCTCTTGTAGGAGTGAGCCTGCTCGCGATAGCGGTGTGTCAGTCAGCAAAAGTGCTGAATGTGCCGCCCTCATCGCGAGCAGGCTCGCTCCTACAGGTTTTGCATTTTATTTGCCGGTAATCATCGGCAGGTTCAGCCCCTGTTCCTTGGCGCAGTCGATCGCGATCTGGTAACCCGCATCGGCGTGACGCATAACACCGGTAGCCGGGTCGTTGTGCAGGACGCGAGCGATACGCTCGGCCGCTTCGTCAGTACCGTCGCAGACAATCACCATGCCCGAGTGCTGAGAGAAGCCCATGCCGACGCCGCCGCCGTGGTGCAGGGAAACCCAGGTCGCGCCGCTCGCGGTGTTGAGCAGAGCGTTGAGCAGTGGCCAGTCGGACACGGCATCGGAACCGTCTTGCATGGATTCGGTTTCGCGGTTCGGGCTGGCTACCGAACCGGAGTCCAGGTGGTCGCGACCGATCACGATTGGCGCGGACAATTCACCGCTGCGAACCATTTCGTTGAACGCCAGACCGAGCTTGGCGCGCAGGCCCAGGCCAACCCAGCAGATACGTGCCGGCAGACCCTGGAAGCTGATGCGCTCGCGCGCCATGTCCAGCCAGTTGTGCAGGTGGGCGTCGTCCGGGATCAGTTCTTTGACCTTGGCATCGGTTTTGTAGATGTCTTCGGCGTTGCCCGACAGTGCAGCCCAACGGAACGGACCGATACCGCGGCAGAACAGCGGACGGATGTAAGCCGGTACGAAACCTGGGAAGTCGAATGCGTTCTCAACGCCTTCTTCCTGGGCCATCTGACGGATGTTGTTGCCGTAGTCGAAGGTCGGAATGCCCATCTTCTGGAATTCGAGCATCGCTTTAACGTGCACGGCCATCGATTGCTTGGCGGCTTTGACCACGGTAGCAGGCTCGGTCTTGGCGCGAGCGCGGTACTCTTCCCAGGTCCAGCCGGCTGGCAGGTAACCGTTGAGCGGGTCGTGGGCGCTGGTCTGGTCGGTGACCATGTCCGGGCGCACGCCGCGCTTGACCAGTTCTGGAAGGATTTCGGCGGCGTTGCCGAGCAGGGCGATGGAAATCGCTTTGCCTTCCTTGGTGTATTTGGCGATACGGGCCAGTGCGTCGTCGAGGTCAGTGGCTTGCTCATCGACGTAACGGCTGTTCAAACGGAAATCGATGCTGACTTGTTGGCATTCGATGTTCAGCGAGCAAGCGCCGGCCAGGGTCGCGGCCAGAGGCTGAGCGCCGCCCATGCCGCCGAGGCCTGCGGTCAGGACCCAACGACCTTTCAGGTCATCGTTGTAATGTTGGCGACCGGCTTCGACGAAGGTTTCGTAAGTGCCTTGAACGATGCCCTGGCTGCCGATGTAGATCCAGCTGCCGGCAGTCATCTGGCCGTACATGGCCAAGCCTTTGGCGTCCAGTTCGTTGAAGTGTTCCCAGCTCGCCCAGTGTGGCACCAGGTTGGAGTTGGCGATCAGTACGCGCGGGGCGTTGCTGTGGGTCTTGAACACGCCGACCGGCTTGCCGGATTGCACCAGCAGGGTCTCGTCGTCATTCAGGTTGGTCAGGCTTTCGACGATCTTGTCGTAGCATTCCCAGTTACGTGCCGCACGGCCGATACCACCGTAAACCACCAGTTCTTTAGGGTTCTCGGCGACTTCCGGGTCGAGGTTGTTCATCAACATGCGCAGCGGCGCTTCAGTCAGCCAGCTTTTGGCGGTCAGCTTGTTACCGCGAGCGGCACGGATTTCAACGTCACGAAACTTAGTAGGTTTCTGGGTATTGTCAGTCACGAAAAAGACTCCTCAGCGATCAATTCAAACCAACCCTGGCGGGGGGCAAGCCAGCCTGTGCGCGTCAAAGCGACACAAGCGAATCAGTGGACGCTGCGGGGAGTCTCGATCGACTCATACGCATACGTCTTTACTTGTACATACAAGCATATGCAATCAAGCGGCCAACTTGCTGGATGAGTGTTCAAGAAAAGTTTTGAAAGGGCTGGAAGGCGCCTGGATCAAGGGTTCTGGCAAAGATGAAATTTTTCGGGGGGATTTTGCGAGGGGTGTGACCGCTGTTACCTGAACGTGGTTTTGCGCCACGCTGGGGCGTTCGGTAACAAGTTGGTGCGCGTTGGGGAACGCTAGAAAGCAAAAGATCGCAGCCTCGTTTCACTCGACAGCTCCTACAGGAGAATGGCGTTCATCCTGTAGGAGCTGTCGAGTGAAACGAGGCTGCGATCTTTTAAGAATGTTGAATCAGCGTGCGATCAGTTCGATGACACAGCACGGGCCATTGCTGGAGACTTCCAGCAAACCGGCGTTACCGTCGAGTTGCAGGCAATCATGGCGACCGAGTTGTGAGGCACTGTTACCGACCTTCACTTCAAGCTCGTCGGTGACACTAAATACCAACACGGTGCCTGCCGAGCTGAAAAACCGCTGCTCGCCGTCCAGCCACTGCAATCGCGCGCTATAACGCTGCGGGGCATAAATCAGGTTGAAGTCGCGGATCGGCCCACCGAGCAAGGTGCAGGAAACCTGGCTCTCGCCGCTGAAGGCAAACGGGTCCAGCGGTAACAGTGACTTTGTGTCCTGGCCATCAACCCGCAAGGTCATGCCGTCGCCTTGCAGTACAGTGATCACTCGCTCATAGCCGGCGAATGTCGAGAAGCCGCCCGACTCGCCGATGTCGGCAATCGACAGACGCCAGCCGAAACCCTCAAGACCGGCACCACCATCACGGGTGATTTCTTCAGTACTGCCGCCGCCGTTTTTCCATGGCATGCGTGGGTAATCTATTGCACGTAGAACCTTGAACTGACTCATTTATGGAACCGACCTTCCAGACGATGACGGGAACCGGGGTGGATCAAACGGGCGGCGGTCACTGGCTGACGACCGGACCAGGTCCGGCGACGAATCAGCAGGCACGGCTCGCCCTTTTCAATCTGCAGCAACTTGCACTCGCTGGCCTCGGCCAGAATCGCCTCGACCACGTGCTCGCCTTCGGTCAGCGGCGCGACCTGGTTCAGATAGGCGTAGGGCGTTTGCAGGGTGAAGTCCTGCTTGAGGTAGTCCGGCGCCACCAATGCGTTGACGAAACGGTCTTCGATTTGCACCGGGATATCATTTTCGAAATGCACGATCAGCGAGTGAAAGACTTTCTGGCCTTCACGCATGTCCAGGGCCAGTGCCCGCTCAGAACCAGCAGCCTCTTCCTCGAGGGTGATGACCTTGCAGGTGTGGCGATGGCCACGGGAGGCGATTTCGTCGGCGATGTTGTGGACTTCAAACAGCGCGGACTGACTTTTCGGCTCGGCGACGAACGTACCGACACCCTGCATGCGCACCAGCAGACCGTCGGCGGTCATCTCGCGCAAGGCGCGGTTGATGGTCATGCGGCTGAAACCCAGCTGATTGACCAGCTCGCTTTCCGACGGAACGCGGTAGTGCGGCGGCCAGTTTCCACTGTCGATTTGCTGGGTGATCATCTGTTTGACGCGGGCGTACAAGGGCGCCGGACTGTCGCCCATATTCGCGGCCAACGGGGAGACTGTAGGCGGAGTCGGCACGGTTAATCCTTGTTCATCGGTTAGAAGTTGCTAGCTTGCCGGAGTTTACCGAGCAGGCAAACGTCTGTATATGTATATACAAATAACACACGATGGGGTGCTGAACCATGTCCGCCTTCTTTGCCGAACGCGCGCTGCTGCCTAGTGGATGGGCCAACAATGTACGTCTTGAGGTCAGCGCCGATGGCGTGTTGACCCATATCCAGGCCGATTCCAACGCAGATGGCGCCGAACGGCTAAGCGGTCCGCTGCTGCCGGGTATGCCGAATTTACACTCCCACGCCTTCCAGCGCGCCATGGCCGGGCTGGCGGAAGTGGCGGGTAATCCGAATGACAGTTTCTGGACCTGGCGCGATTTGATGTATCGCCTCGTCGGAAAAATCAGTCCGGATCAACTCGGCGTTATCGCCCGTCAGCTGTACATCGAAATGCTCAAGGCCGGTTACACCTCGGTCGCGGAATTTCACTACGTACACCACGACACCAACGGCCAGCCTTACGCGGACCCGGCCGAACTGGCGCTGCGCATCAGCCAGGCCGCCAGTTCCGCCGGGATCGGCCTGACCCTGCTGCCGGTGCTCTACAGCCATTCCGGTTTCGGCGGCCAGGCCCCGAACGACGGCCAGCGCCGCTTTATCAACAGCACCGAAAACTACCTCAAGCTTCAGTCGCGCTTGCAGCCAATCCTGGCGCAGCAACCGGCGCAGTCGTTGGGTTTGTGTTTCCATTCGTTGCGCGCGGTAACACCGCAGCAGATCAGCGAAGTGCTGGCCGCCAGCGACCAGCAATGCCCGGTGCATATTCACATCGCCGAGCAGCAGAAGGAAGTCGATGACTGCCTGAGCTGGAGCGGTCGCCGTCCGCTGCAATGGCTGTACGAAAATACCGAAGTCGATCAGCGCTGGTGCCTGGTTCACGCGACCCACGCCAACCCGGAAGAAGTCACGCTGATGGCCAAGAGTCGCGCCATCGCTGGCTTGTGCCTGACCACCGAAGCCAACCTCGGCGACGGGATTTTCCCGGCGGTGGATTTCCTCGCTCAGGGCGGGCGCATGGGCATCGGTTCCGACAGCCATGTGTCATTGAGCGTGGTGGAAGAATTGCGTTGGCTGGAATACGGCCAGCGTCTGCGCGACCAACGCCGTAACCGTTTGTATGGCGCGGATCAGCCGATGGTTGGCCGCACGCTGTACGACGCGGCGCTGGATGGCGGGGCCCAGGCGTTGGGTCAGCCGATTGGGGCGCTGGAAGTGGGCAAGCGTGCAGATTGGCTGGTGCTGGATGGCAACGATCCGTACCTGGCGACGGCCAGTGGCGACGGGATTCTCAATCGTTGGTTGTTTGCCGGCGGTGATCGTCAGGTGCGGGATGTGCTGGTCAATGGCCAGTGGGTTGTGCGCGATGGGCGTCATGCCGGGGAAGAAGAAAGCAACCGCGCCTTCACCCAAGTCCTGCGCGATCTTTTGGGCTGACACAAAATAAATGTGGGAGTGAGCCTGCTCGCGATAGGGCCATCAGCTTCAACAAGGATGTTGACTGAAATTCCGCTATCGCGAGCAGGCTCACTCCCACATTGGGTCTTCGGTGACCGTTAGTTCGAAGTCTTGGCCATCTGCGTATCGGTCGCGCGCCAGATCAGCCGCGTCGTGTCGTAGCCCTGCTGACGCGCCTTGCTCAGCAGTTCCTCACGCACTACACCATTGACCGTCGGGGTCCGTGACAGCAGCCATAGATACTTGCGACTCGGATCGCCAACAATGGCGGTCTTGTAGTCATCGCTGACGTACAACACCCAGTACTCGCCCTTCGCCGCACCCGGAATCAGCCGCGAAAACCAGGTATCGAACTCGACCCATAGTTTGTCGGTTTTGCCCGGTTCCTGTGGCCAGGCCACGCCTTTGGCCTCTTCCCATTGCCAGTCTGTCGTCAGGCAGCGATTGAGCACCAACACCTTGCCGTCAGGCTTGAGCGTGTAGTGGGCTTCGGATTGCGCGCAGTTGCGCTGGAAATACATCGGCAGACGGGCCAATTCGTACCAGGTCCCTTGGTACTTCTTGAGATTGACGCTATTGGCAGTTTTCGGTGCCAATGGATCTACGCCGGAAGTGGCGCAGCCGGCCAATACCAGGCCGGCAAAAAGGAGTATCAATAACCGCTTCATTGTTTTTCTCCCGCGGGCGTGTAGCCCCGGTTTACTTCAGGCCTTGGCCGGAAAACATCAGTACTTTGTCACCGGCGTACTGCACGCTGATAAAGCTGTTCTTGTCACCCCATGTGCAACTGGACATGCCGAGCGCGCCCGAGCAATCGGCGGGTTTGCCCAGCAAGGTTTCTACCTCGGCCTTGGGCATGCCTGACGACAGCTTCGAGTAGTTTTCCTGATTGATCTTGCTGCAAGCGGCCAACAACACGCAGAACGAAAGCAGGGCAATAGAACGCAGCGACATGGTGTAGCTCCTGGGGCGAAGGGGAATGGCATGGCTGCCAAGCTGAAGCTTAGAAGAGAAAACCCCTTTCTGGTTCCCTGGTCGGCCGGCTATTTATCAGGCCGCTCGTCTGCCTTTTTTCGAAAAATCAGCAACTTTCTTTCGCTACTGAGTATTTCGTCGGTTTTCGCAAAAAGCCGCCTAATCTTTGGCGCCGACTGGTCGACATAAAAGCAACGCAAGACGCCCTTTTGACCAGCCCCCGCCGCGGTAGCTCATTTAATGACCAGAAACATGAAGTTCAGCCACAAGATCTTGTTGGCTGCCGCCCTCGTGGTGGCCGTTGCATTCGCTTGTTTCATCCTCTTCAACGACTACCGCCAGCGGCAAACCCTGCGCAGCAGTACCGAATCCTCGATGCAGGAACTCGGCAGCCTGACCACCAGCAACATCCAGACCTGGCTGGAAAGCCGCATTCAGTTGCTGCAATCGCTGTCCCAGCAGATCGCCGTGGACGGCAGCGCCCAGGCCAACCTCAAGCGCGCCATCGACCTGCCGGCTTACACCAGTAATTTTCAGTTGAGCTACTTCGGTGGCACCGACGGCGTGATGTTCTCGGTCCCGGCCGGCAATCGAGCGGCGGATTACGACCCTCGCGCCCGTGGCTGGTACAAGGCGGCCAACGGTGCACAACAGACCATCGTCACCGAACCCTACATCGCCGCGTCGTCGGGCAAACTGGTGATCACCGTCGCCACGCCGGTGAAACATCAGAATCAAATGATCGGCGTCGCCGGCGCAGACATCGACCTGTCCAGTGTCAGCGCGATCATCAACTCGCTGAACTTCGGCGGCCATGGCCACGCGTTCATCGTCAGTGCCGACGGCAAGATCCTGATTCACCCGGACAGCAAACTGGTGCTCAAGAGCCTGACCGACGCTTACCTGAATGGCGCGCCGAAAATCAGCCCGGGCATGAAAGAAGTCGAGATCGACGGCAAGACCCAATTCATCTCCTTTACCCACGTCAACGGTGTGCCTTCGGCAGGCTGGTACGTGGCGCTGGTGCTGGATCAGGACACCGCGTTCTCGATGCTCAGCGAATTCCGCACCTCGGCGATCATCGCCATGGTCATTGCCGTGGTGATCATCATCGCGCTGTTGGGCATGCTGATCAGCTTCTTGATGCAGCCGCTGTTGACCATGGGCCGCGCCATGCACGACATCGCCGAAGGCGAAGGTGACCTGACCAAACGCCTGACCATTCACGGCCAGGACGAATTCGGTGCTTTGGGCACTTCGTTCAACCGCTTCGTGGAGCGTATTCACACCTCGATTCGCGAAGTGTCCTCAGCCACCGGCCAGGTCAACGAAGTCGCCTTGCGTGTGGTTGCCGCGTCGAACTCGTCGATGTTCAACTCCGACCAGCAAGCCTCGCGCACCAGCAGCGTCGCCGCCGCTATCAACGAGCTGGGTGCTGCCGCCCAGGAAATCGCCCAGAACGCCGCCCTCGCCTCTCAGCATTCGAGCGATGCTCGCGCATTGGCCGAGGACGGCCAGCAAGTCGTGGATAAAACCATCGCGGCGATGCAGCAGCTCTCGGCGAAGATCAGCGATTCGTGCGGCAACATCGAAACGCTCAACAGCAACACCGTGAACATCGGGCAGATTCTGGAAGTGATCACCAGCATCTCCCAGCAGACCAACCTGCTGGCACTCAACGCCGCCATCGAAGCGGCCCGTGCCGGTGAAGCCGGTCGTGGTTTTGCCGTGGTAGCGGACGAAGTGCGTAACCTCGCGCACCGTACTCAGGATTCGGCGCAGCAAGTGCAGAAGATGATCGAGGAACTGCAAGTCGGCGCCCGGGAAGCCGTGATCACCATGACCGACAGCCAGCGCCAGAGCGAAAGCAGCGTCGGCATCGCCAACCAGGCGGGCGAACGTCTGGGCAGCGTGACTCAGCGTATCGGTGAGATCGACGGGATGAACCAGTCGGTGGCCACTGCGACGGAAGAGCAGACGGCGGTGGTGGAGTCGATCAACGTCGACATTACCGAAATCAACACGCTGAACCAGGAAGGCGTGGAGAACTTGCAGTCGACGTTGCGTGCGTGTTCAGACCTTGAGCAGCAGGCGGCGCGGTTGAAGCAGTTGGTCGGTAGTTTCCGAATCTAGTGATTTCGAGGGCCCCTTCGCGGGGGGGGGCCCGCCCCCCCGCCCCCGGGGGGGGGTGGTTGAGGGCGGGGGGGTGACGGCCCGGCTCATACCGACCCCAAGAAAAAAGAAAGAACGCCAGCCTGCGCCGAGCAAAAACACAAC